>CALAKE010000108.1 GCA_937922775.1 uncultured bacterium
GACAACGAGCTGATCGGCACGGCCGCGCATGAAATGCATCACATGGGATACGGCCACTACTTGTCCCGAATGGGCAACAGTCTCAGCCTGACTGACTCGGAACGCCTGATGTTCGAATTCGTCTCTGCGATCCTGTCAGAAGGAAGCGCCACCTACCTGATCAGCGCCGATCGGGATCTCGGCCGGCTGCAGGAGAGACGATCCTATGCCCAGTACCTGGATCGCGGCGGCGAGCTGCTGTCGACGTCGGAAGATATCCTCCGAGCCCTGGTCGACGGCGAGATCAGCACGCCCGTGGAATACGAGGCAGCCGCGGCGGATCTACTGGGGAATTGGTTTCACTCCACCGGCTCGTTGATGCTGAGCATCATCGACGAGAACGGCGGCCTGGATCGGGTGATGATGGTTGTGGCCGATCCGAGGCTGCTCATCGAGGAATACAACAAGGCGGCGGCTCGACTCGACTCGGATGCGGCCCCCTTCATATTCGACGCCCGCATCGCCGGGAGCCTCGCCCAGGTGGGTAGTGCCCCACCCTCATGATTAACGATTTGGAGGGCCCGATGTCGAAATGTTCCAACCTTCTGCGCGCCGCGCTTGTAGCAATAATCGCCGTCGCGACGTCATCTGCCCCTGTCTGGGGCCAGGACGGCGCGAGTGACGGAACGAATCTCACCGTTCCGCCCGCCGACCGGATCCTGACGCTGGCGACTTTCTGGAGCGAAGCGAAATACAACTTCGCCTTCTGGGATCGCGTTGACCTCGACTGGGACGCCGCGTTGGCGGAGTACACCGAGCGCGCCCTGAATGTGGGATCAGACATCGAGTACTTCCGCTTGCTTATCGAGTTCGGCAACCTTCTCGGGGAGGCGCACACCGCCCTGATCTTGCCGCGCGGTCTGCGGGCCACCTATGGGGCTCAGCCATTCATCGAGCTGTCGCCGGTTGGCAACGACGCCGTGGTGACCAACGTCGCGAGAGAGGTTGCCGGCCGCATTCCCGTCGGGTCGGTGGTGACCGAGATCGACGGCAAGGCATTGAGACAGTATCTAGCAGAGGAGGTCGACCCTCAGGTCGGGGCGTCTACACCCCAATACCAGTTCGCCATGTCGCTGATGGGTGAGGACGAGCAGATCGCCGGCGCCCTCATGGGGCGGCCTGGGACGTCGGTCAGGCTTGGCTTTTTGTCCACCGATGGCTCGGCACGCACCGAAACATTCGTTCGCCATCCGATGGCAGACTTCTCGGGTGCCGACTGGATCCGCCAGGGCCGGGCCAACAAGCCCCACTTCGAGTGGCGATGGCTGGACAACGACATTGCCTACGTCGGCATCCACGTGTTTTGGGATGAAGCGGTCGTCGAGCAGTTCGAACAGATCGTCCCCGAGCTGCGCGCCCGCGCGCGCGGCATCATCGTCGACGTGCGCCTGAACGGGGGCGGCAACTCGGCGTACGGCGATCAGATCGGCAGCCACTTCACCGCGATGCCGGTGCCCATCATGACGTGGACCTCGCCCAAACATGTCGCTGCCTACAAGGCCTGGGGTTCGAGGAGGGACTCAGAGGAAGAATATCGCCCCTACGGTAGAGGTATCGCCACGATCGAACCCGTCGTGCACATGCTCGAGCCAGCAGAGGGGCCGGCGCTCACGGTCCCGACCATACTTCTGCAGAGCGCCTACACATACTCGGCGGCGGAGAACTTCGTCCTGCTCATGCAGCAGATGTCGCAGGTCACCACCATGGGAACCACCACCGCCGGCAGCACAGGCCAACCGTTGATTCTTCGGCTTCCACATGGCGTCGTTGCTGGCATCACGACCAAGCGGGACATGACACCCGACGGGGAGGATTTTGTCGGTATCGGGCTGGCCCCGGACGTGGAGGTTCACGATGGGACCGCGGCCATCGCCCAAGGCCGGGACCTGACCCTCGAGCGAGCCATCGAATACCTGCACCCCCGACTTCCCGAGGAACTCCGCTCGATATCGCCCTTGAGATGATCTCCGAGGGCGCAGAAGATCAGACCCTGGGGCAAATAAGAAACACGGAGCCGCGTCACCTCTCGCGCCCTATATATAAGGCAGGGCGCGCGAGTCCATCCATCGACCAGAGGCTGCCGATGATGAGACCGACGACGAGACTGATGACGAAACTGAGGCGGACGTTCGATCGGTACTTTGGAACCAGCGGGGCCATCTTGGTAGCCGGCTGCGTCATCTTGGTTCCTCTGCTCTCCGGCTGCACGCAGGAGCCGGTATCATGCCTGCAGCTGCCGCCCGCTGATTTGTCCGGCGCCCTCGCCTGGGCGGAGGATGAGCAACTCCCCTTCCGGTTTCCGCTCGATGAGCTGGGCAGGGACACAAAACCGGACGCGGCAATCTTCTGCACCTACGGCGTCAGCGGTTCGTTGCGCCAGTATCACGCGGCCGAGGATTACCACTTGCCGCCCGGTTCGCCTGTCTACGCCATGGCCGACGGGGTCATTAGCTTCTCAGGCCGGAAAGGTGGGTATGGATGGCTGGTCATCATCGATCACCCAGAGGCGAACATCTACTCCTTGTACGGGCACCTGAGTCCCAGCCGGTGGAGCATAGAACCCGGACCTGTCGAAAGAGGGGATCTGATCGGGTATCTGGGCGATCCGGATGAGAACGGCGGAACTCCCGAAGAGCCCCTGAGACCCCACCTCCACTTCGCGATACGTGCGGGCCAGCGTGCCGATTACCCCGCCGGGGGCGAGTGGCGCTGGATGGCCGGGTGGATCGAACCCTGTCCCCGCGACGTGGGCTGGCTACCTCCGTCAGAGATCATGAGCAGCCAGCAGATCCCGCTAGGAGGCTTCCAGGAGCCAACGGGGAGGTTCTTTCAGAAATGGGGCTTTGAGCTCGCCTTGCTCAGCGTCTACCTGTTCGGGGCGGCTTTCGTTCTC
>CALAKE010000109.1 GCA_937922775.1 uncultured bacterium
CGCCATGGCCACCCTCAGCACGGGCACGGAAAACCTGACAGCAGACTTCGGTTTTCACTTCAATGACTTCGCCGGTGATCATACGCTCGACATCGACGACAGCCGGATCTACAAGAACACCGGCCACAAGCAGACGGCGAACGCCTTCGCCAAGGCGGAGTACACCTTTGGCCGAACGCTGCTCTTCGGCGACCTGCAATTCCGCTGGGCCGAGTTTTCCTACGAGGGTGACGTTGACTTGGGCTCGGTTGATTGGAGCTTCGTTGACCCCAGAATCGGGGTGCGTCACACGCTCTCCCCGGGGTTGAGCCTGTATGCATCCCTAGGCAGAGCTCAACGTGAGCCGGCGCGGCTGGATCTGTTGCTGGGCGAGGACAACGCCACTGTTCCGCATGACTTGACGGCCGTGAGACCCGAATCGGTAGTGAATCTAGAGGCCGGCGTCAACTACAACACACCGCGCCTTGCACTGCAGGGCAACTTCTACTCGATGGAGTTCACCGACGAGATCGCCTTGACCGGTGAACTCTCAGAGATCGGTCTTCCGCTGCGGCGCAACGTCGACAGCTCATTCCGGCGTGGATTCGAGATGGACCTGAAGTGGATGCCCCTACCCAACTGGTCGTTGGAGCACAGCTTGAACTGGAGCCACAACCGCATTCAGGAGTGGACGCAGTTCTACGACGTCTACGACGAGAATTGGAGCTGGATCGACAGCGAGCCCATCACCTACCGGGATGTCCCGCCTCTCCTCACCCCGGCCCTCATACTGAATCTCGGGGTGGAGTGGAGTACCCCCGACACCAGCATCGGCGTCATGGGTCGCTACGTGTCCGATTCGCAGCTCGACAACACGGGACTCGTGGAGTACCGCACACCCTCCTTCACCAATCTTGACCTCAGAGCGTCGCAAAGCCTGGGTCACTGGTGGCCGGGAGCGAGCCCTAGAGTTGTCCTCTTCGTCAACAATCTGTTCGACAACATCGACGCGCTCCCCAGCGGCTACAGCTATCAGTACCTCATCAGGGGCAGCGGCGAGCAGGATATGCTCTACGGCACTCCTTATTTCTACCCATTGGCGACGCGGAATTTTGTCGTGTCGCTGGAACTGGGATTCTGAGCACCTTTTACTCAACTGACTAACCTATCGTGATTTCCCTCGAGATGGGCGCCGTGGTCATCACCGTGGTGGCCGTATATCTGGTCACCCGGCAGGTAGTGTGGTGCTGGCCGCTCAGCATGGTTGGGGTCACGCTCTACGCGATCATCTTTTTCGAGGCACGCCTGTACGCCGACATGGGCCTGCAGGGTCTCTACTTCGCCTTGGCCGCCTACGGCTGGTGGGCCTGGCTGCATGGAGGAGAAGATCACGGTGCACTCAGGGTCTCCCTGGCATCGACCAAGACGAAAGCATTCCTTCTCGTTTTCGCGACCATCGCTGGGCTCACGCTCGGATTTGTTTTGAGCCACTTCACCGACGCCTCGCTGCCATACATGGACTCGATGTTGACTTCCTTCAGCATCGCGGCCCAATGGATGCAAACTCGCAAGCTGCTGCAAAACTGGCTGGTCTGGCTGGCCGTCGATGTGTTCTACGTCAGCATGTTCTTGTACATGAGGCTCTACCTGACCGCAGGTCTTTATGCAGGCTTCCTCATTCTCGCGACCATGGGCTATGTGCAGTGGCGGCGATCCTGGAGACTCTCAATAAATGTCGCTGAGCTGTCGCCATCGGAGGCGGCCACCTCATGATCAGGGTTGTCGTCACAGGTTCCGAGTGCACAGGGAAGACCACCCTGGCCGAGGCGCTCGCCGATCACTACCGGGCCAACTGGGTGCCCGAGTACGCCCGTCAGTTCGTCCTCGAGAAGGGCTCTGCACCTGCTTTCGAGGACGTCGAGACCATCGCGCGGGGCCAAATAGCGCTCGAAGACGAAGCGATCGCATACGCACCCGACATGCTGATCCAGGACACCGACCTGCTCAGCACCGTCGTGTACAGCCGCCACTATTATGGTGACTGTCCCGGGTGGATCGAGGCGACGTTGCTCAGGCGTGCACCCGACCTCTACATCCTGGCTGGAATCGACGTGCCCTGGGTGCCCGATGGCGACCAGCGCGACCGTGGCGATCGCCGCGAAGAGATGCAGGGGCTATTCCGTCGTGCGCTCACCGTCCGTGGCGTCCGCTTCGTCGAGATTCATGGCAATCTCGACGAACGTCAGAGGGCGGCATCCTCGGCGATCGACGCGCTACTCACCCGGTAACAGGCCGCCTGACGACCAGAGCAGGTGTAGCCCCGCCGATGCTCGCCAGGCCGCGTGGGCCTAGAAACTGATCACCAAAGACGTCGCGAAGCTCGAATCCAGCCTCTCCTTGAAGATGATGACCGCGCCGATAACGGCTCCTGTGTCCGGGTCTTCGAGGTCGATATCCTCGAGCGCCGGGAGGTTCCTGAAAAGGAGTCGTAGGCTGGCCTTGAGGGCAATCGCGTTCGTGATCGCGACCGTGACTCCGTTGAAGGAATCGAGACGGATGTCATCCCCCACCTCGAAGCTGCCATCGAACGTGAGCTCGCTCTCGAGGGCCGTGCTCTCTGTAAGGCCGGCCTCCAGCCTGTACATCAGACGATAGCCAGCGAAGTTGTTCACCCCCTCGAGGTCGAGATCCTCATGGGTGTAGTTGACACCGTACGCGGTGCGAAAGACGAGCTGGTCGCTGTCGGCCCATGTATTGCCGACACCACCCGAGCCGATGAACTGGCGGTTGACATTGGTAGGCTCGTCCCGCGTGGCGTCCCAGGCTGCGTACCAGAAAACGCGATCGTTGATCGATCTCATGTACCGAATCTTGCTGTAGATACGGTTGTTGTCGAGCTCCACCTCCGGCTCGATGACCTCGAAGTCCGCTTCGGTTCCCACGGCATACCGGTCATCTCTCGACCCGGCCCGGAGAACGCCCGCCTCCCAGCTGAGCTCCGAATTCGTCCAGTTGTATTTGTACAGGTTTCGCACGGAAAATGTGTTGGTGTCGGCATTACCCTTGACCAGCACCCAGCTGAGGTCGGTCTCATTCGACCAATTGCGCTGTGGGGCCTCTTCCTCCTCCTGCGCGATCGCGGGGCTAGCAAATAGCGTTAGAAACACAGCCATCAGGCAGACGACACATGTGGAACCAGCGCGTAGGTTGGGCACAAGAAACTCCTTCTCAATGGCAAACAACACAGAATCAATTCT
>CALAKE010000110.1 GCA_937922775.1 uncultured bacterium
TCAGCAGCCTCGTGCTTTTCATCGCCCCCCAGTGGAATGTTGCCTATTGGACGGGCTGGAGAGTGCTCGGCATGCAGAAAGCCCAGTGGAGCAGCCTCCACATGAACCTCGGGTTCGTTGCACTCTGCGCCGCGGTTTTCCACCTCTACCTCAACTGGGAGCACATCACACGCTACGTCAAGAACAAGGCAAAGCAGCTCTTGGTTCCGAGCAGAGAGCTCGCGGTCGCGATTGTCGTGGTCATCGCAGTGGTCGTGGGTACGCGCTACGAGCTGCCACCCCTGCAGTGGACGACTGATCTGCACCGGGAATTCCAGTACAAGGTCGCCGCACGTGATGGGCAGCCTCCCCTCGGTTACACCGAGCTGACCCCTCTCGAGACCCTGGCGCAGCTGCTGGATCTCGACCTCGAGCAAACCCTGCAACAGCTCGATGATGCCGGGTACCCTGCGCAGGGGCCTCAGACGACGATCCTGCAGATCGCCCTGGCGAACCGGGTCAGTCCGCAAACGGTCTACTTCGCGATGGTGGGCGCCGAAGAGGCGGCGCCAGCCCCGGATCGGCCTTGAGACACCGCTGAAAGTCGGAATCGACTCCGCGGCGGCTTCGCTGAAGATGCCAGGAGGGCCTGACGCTCAGTCGGTTTTGCCCTCAGGGGGGAATCACAAGCAATCCAGCCGTTTCGAATCGCCGGAAGTCGACTGGATTCGCCGTCGCCATTGCTGCCCCAGCGCGGATCGCGGTAGCGGCAATCATGCAGTCCGACGACACAGATCTGGGGCCTCGCCGACATCAAAATACCGAGCAGCGGTCCACGCGGGCCGTTGCTCTTGCTACCGTTGACTGCATGAGAGCTCGCGAAAGAATGCCCTTTACGACTCCGGGCCGTTTGCCAGTGGCCATGCCGCTCCTCGCGGCCATGCTCCTGATGGGTGCTTGCCATGCTGGCGCCGCGTCCGGCCCCGAGGAGACTGCCGTTGCAGCTTCGTCAGACAATTCTCAGGCGGCGGATAGCAGTCAAGCGAGTGTGAAGGCGGCAATGGGCCAGCAGTCCCTCAGACAACCGCTCGACATCGAGCTCGAGCCGCTCTACCAGCCTTGGGAGCGAGTTCTTGCCACTTATGTCGACTACGAGGGCTTGGTTGACTACGAGGGCTTGCGCACGCGCGGCCGGGCCGACCTCGAGGAATTCATGCGGGGCCTTGCATCTGCAAACCCGCGCAGCATGCGCAATGAGGCCGCACAGATCGCGTTTTGGATCAATGCCTACAACGCCACGGTGTTGTGGCAGGTAGTCGAAGCCTACCCGCTCGAGAGCGTCCGTGAGGTGGGCGCCCTGTGGGGGCTGGTCGGCGGCTTCTTCAAGAAGGAGAACCTGATCGCCGGCGAAGATCGCTCCCTCGATGATATCGAGCACGGCGTCCTGCGCGGCAACTACGCCGATGCGCGAATCCATTGGGCGCTCGTTTGTGGTGCGTTCGGCTGCCCACGCTTGCTGCGGAGACCCTACCTGGCGCATGACTTAGACGCCGTACTCACCGCGCAAGCCCTGGAGTTTGTCGCCCAGGATCGGGGGCTGCGTCTGGATCGCGAGGAGAGCACCCTGCACCTGTCGAGCTACTTCGACTGGTACGCAAGTGACTTCGAAGAGGAATCGGGCACTGTGATCGACTACCTGCTGCGATACGTCGCCGACGATGTTGCTGCCTACCTGCGTAGCAACCGCGACGCGCTCACGGTCCGGTTCATGGACTACGACTGGGCCCTGAACGACCAGGTCAAGGGCCCGAGATAGCGAGGCTGGCGCAACACAGTCTGCACCGGCCTATCCGCGACCGCAGCAGGAGAACGTCGAGAGGTGCGGGCTAGTACTCCGAAGCGAATTGGATGCGGATCCAGCGATCCTTGGAGTACTGGGGGTTCGGGTCCAGGTCGACGCGCAGCACTTTTCCATATCGATCGACGTAGACGTCATTCCAGAGGTCCATCTTCCAGGCCTCCAACTTCCTCGGGCCAATCTCGATTTCCACCAATTCCTTGACCTCGAGCTTCGCCTTCTCCCAGTAGCGGTCGGTATTGCTGATCCGGTCGCGCTCCTGGCGCAACCATTGCCCCTGGTTGATCAGGCCGGCGGGGCGCGTCCCCATCGTGACGGGAGTAAAGAAGAGAAACTCCTTCTCTGCTTTCTCCGTCTCCCAGAGCTCCGGGATCACGAAGCTGAGCAACCCGGGATTGCCCATCGCGGGGTCGCTCCAATCACAGCCTTCGCGGTATTCAAACGGATCGTACTCGATTGTGTTCGTCCTCAGGCCGAGACAGCGCAGACCCGTGGGCAGGTACAAGAAGACTCCGCGGGGCACCTCGACGTCGAGGTCTCGATGACGAGCGATGTGCACGTCGAAATCCCAGTTGCGCCCAGAAAGTCTCACCTCTTTCTGATAGCGCTCGCCGTCGAAGGTATAGATGCTGGTGCGCAGATCGCTCTGGATCGCCCGCTCACCGAGGTCTTGTTGTTCGGTGATGACGACCTTCAGGGGAAAGCCGTAGGCGTTGACGGTCAGAACGGTCTCGACCCTGATGAAGAAGATGTCGGCACCGCCCTGGCTGAGCATGTCCATGTAGGTCGTGCTGCGCTCGTGGCTCAGCGAGAAGATCGCCTTGAAATCCTCGCCCTCGCCCTCGATATCATCGAGCCGGATCGACCAAAAACCGATTTCACCGCGGCGCAGCGCGTCCTCGGGACCGATCGTGTAGCGGCGTTCCTCCCCTACTCGATATCCGAAGGCGCGCCGTGATCCTTGCGCTCCGGACCCCACAAAGGACTCAGCGGATCCGGCTACCGGGGCAAACATGGGAGCGATGTCGACGGCAGCCGTGCGCCCGGGCAAGGGAGCCGGGATGCTCCGGGTCGCTACGGCGAAGCCCAAGCCGCTCGAGGCATGCGCGAGTATTGCTACGGCGCTTACAAGAACCAGGGCTGCTCGTGCGAGGGTCCGGTTCAGATGGTCGGTGCTCGGATTCAAGGCTCAGTACTCCGTCGGATGTAGCAGGCGGATCCATCGCGGCGCGCTGGTCCGGGGATGGCGATTGATGTCGATGCGGAGAACCTGCCCACCGTCATCTACGTATACGGCGCCATGGAAGCGACGTAGTTCGAGGCGCCAGGCCGGGACGGTTCGGTTTCCCAGCGCCACTGAGGCCTGCTCCACCATTCTGATCTCAGTGGTTTCATAATTCCGCCTCACACTCGTGCGCCCGTTGCGTTCCGCAATGATCCAATCCGCGTCGGGAAAACGGGGAGTGCTTGATGGAGCCAGCAGCAGTAGCGGTGTGTTCGGGAGAGCACCGTCGACAAGCGCCGGGAGCGCCAAGCTCAAGAGACCAGGATTGGCGAGCGCCGAATCGCCCTCGGAGGCGGGCAGATACAGGAACAGACCCCTTGGCGCGCTGAGATCCAAGTCACTGTGCCGAGCGACCGGGATTGTGTAGCTGAGCTCCTGGTCGGGCACCTCGACGCTCTTGTTGTAGCGCTCCTCCTCGGCGTCGTATGCGTAGGCGGTAGTCCGCGGCTCTCCTCGCCAGGGCGCCTCTCCGGATTGTTCCTCACCTTCGGTATAGCGCAGCTCGAGAGGAAAGCCGAAGCGATTCACTTTCAGCTCACCGTCTACCCGGAAATAGACCTCCTGCGAACCCTGGTGGGAAATCCCGGGCATCCGATCTTCGAACTCCAGGGTGAAGACAGCAACAAAATCCTCGGCATCGCCCTCGATGCGGTCGAGGCGAATGCGCCAGTCTCTCCCTTCTCCGTCCAGAAGCGAGTCGTGAGGCCCGAGGATGTAGCGCCTCTCCTCTCCGACGAAGTACCCGAAAGCACGGTCGGGAGCCTGAAGACCGCCAGGGCCGGCGGCTACGCTCGAGCCGGCAGCTTCATCCATACCGGCGATGAGTCCAACTAACGACACAGCTATCGTCGCCACGAACAGGACCGCTGCAACGGGAAGGAGCCGCTGCGCCGGGGTCAACGAATATCTCGAGGACATGCTGGTATACCGTCCTGACTGTTCGGGGGAGCTTCCCTTATAGAGTGCCAACCTGGAGGCTCCAGGTCCACGTCATGGCGGGGGTAGGAGTTCGAGCGGTGTCAGTTTCATTCCGCCTCCTCACCAACTACCGCCAGCCGGTTCCCGTCGGGACTCACGGCCAAGCGGCTGATCCCGTCAATGCCGACAGCAGCCAGATCCGCCACTTCCCGCCAACCCGCCTCATCCCCAGGGGTGAGCGAGAAGAGCGTAGATCCCGAAGCCATGAGGATTGCCCCCTCGCCAGTCCAGGCGTAGTCCTGGCTTCCTTCCAGGGCCACACCGGCCACCTCAGTCTCTCCGGAATCCGGGTCGATGGTCTCGATGACCCCGACCCGCTCGCTGTCACTCGTCTCCCAGTGAATGAATGAAGCCAGGCGGTGATGAGGAACCTTGTGGATGGAGCGACCGATGTCCTGGGCGTAGATCTGAGCTGCTTGCGTACCCGTCACGGCAATCTGGAGGGTCGCCGGTGAGCCCAAAACGAACAGTGCCAGAGTCTCTGCGTCGATCCATGCGTGGTATCCAACGGGCATAACAGAGTGGAGAATCACCTGCGGGTCGGAGCCCGAGAGGTCGAAGCTCCACAAACGTTGCGTCGAGTCGGCTTCCACCCGAATTGCGCTGAATCGATCCCCGCCGGGCATCAACGTGGCGGAGTATTCACTCTCTGAGGCCGTGCGGGTGAGGTTTTCGCTTTGGCCGCTGGAGAAATCGTAGCGGAAGATGTCTGCCTGGCCCGATTCATCGATGGACGTATAGAGGACGTAGGCGCCGCCGGGTCCGAAGTGAGGCTGATTGTCGTAGCCGGCCCTGTCGGTTATGCGAATAGGGTTGCTAATGCGGATTTGGCCGCTCGATTCTTGCAGGTCCATGACCCAGATATCGGTGCCCGGAGCCGCCTGGGCGAGTGCCAACGGGGTGGAGGGCAAACCATCTGCAGATGAAGAGAGGGGCATGCCAAGGGCCGACACCGAAAGAACCATGATGACCGCCGGCAGCGCCACCCTGGTCCTCCGAGCACCTCCGGTGAAGACCCTGAGAATTGGCCAAGACTCGGTGTTTGTCATGTTGAGAGGCCCCCATTCGTTCAGCAAAACCATATGTTTCGCGCGTGTGTACACAGACCATGCTACCAGTGGTCCTTTCGGTCCACCGTAACGCTCCCCCTCAAGTGGCTTGAAGACGAGCTGCCTTGACAGCGTTACACCGCAACAGTCACACTTCCATCGATAAACGATGGGAACGATTAGAGGCAACAGTGCGAGGTATTCGAGGCAGCGATGGGAGTGATTCGAGGTAGCAAACAAAACGAGTTTCTCCCCGGGACTCTGGACATGCTCCTTCTCAGGACACTGATGCGGGGCCCCATGCACGGGTATGGCATTGCCCAATTCATTCGGCAGCGATCTGACGACGTGCTGCAGATTGGCGAGGGCTCACTCTACCCGGCGCTGCAGCGCCTGCAGGTCAAGGGCTACATCAGCGCCGAGTGGGGTCTTTCGGAAAACAAGCGTAGGGCTCGCTTTTATCGCCTCACACGCAAGGGCGAGAAGCAGCTCGAGCTCGAGGTCGAGTCGTTCGATCGCGTAATGGAAGCGATCGCCCACGTCATGCTCCCCGGCTAGACGCGGAGGAAACCGATGGATTGGCTGGCGGAGTCGTTCCGGCGGATTGCGGCATTGTGGCGCCGTGACCGCATCAGCAGCGACCTCGAGGAGGAGATGCAGTTCCACCTCGAGATGAAGGCGCAAGAGAATCGCGCCAGTGGGATGTCCGATGAAGAGGCGAAGCGTGCCGCCAGGCTGGATTTCGGCAATCCGACGTTGGCCCTCGAGGACAGCCGCGCCGCCTGGCGTTTTACCCTCATCGATAGGGTGATTCAGGACACCCGCTACGGAGTGAGGACGCTTGCCCGAAGCCCGGTGTTCACGGCGGCGGTGGTTCTGACGCTTGCCCTGGGAATCGGCGCCAACACGACCATCTTCACCCTGATCGACGCGGTGATGCTGCGCTCGCTGCCGGTCAAAGAGCCGCAGGATCTCTACGTCTTTGGAGCGAGTCTTTCGTCCGGAACGATGTACGCGGATGAATACGGGGAGCGCCATACCTCGCTGTACTCGTACCCGCTGTATCGGGATCTGCGTGACCACACAGAGGCGTTTTCCGACTTGGCGGCGATGTCCAGCTACGAGATCAACGCCTACGAGAGCCCTGGTGACATGGCTCCAGGCGGTTCGACCAGTGCCGCTGAGGCGCGCCTGGTGACCGGGAACTTTTTCTCGCTGCTCGGCCTGGGTGCCGCGCACGGTCGCCTTCTGAACCCCCGAGACGACGAGACCCCCGGTGGGCACCCGGTGGTCGTCCTCTCGCACGGATATTGGGTACGTCGTTTCGGCGAAGACCCCGCGGCTGTCGGCCGCACGCTGAGGCTGAATGGCACGGAGTACGTCATCGTCGGAGTGGCAAGAGCCGGTTTCGACGGTGTTACCGCAGGCAGCGTGACCGACGTCTGGATCCCCATGGCCATGCAGTCGCAGCTCATTCGAGAGCCGTCGAGTCTGGATGATCGGGGCGTCATGTGGCTGCGCACCATCGGCCGCGTCAACGCAGAGATGACCCTGGAGCAGGCACAGGCGCGCACCACCCAGCTCTTTCACGACCTCTTGTTCGAAGAGGCCGGCAGCGAGGTCACGCCCGAGATCGAGGAAAATATTCTGCAGACGAATGTGGAGCTGGTCTCATTCGCCGGAGGATTCGGTGGTCTGCGTCAGAGCTCTTCCTCGCAACTCCTCCTACTGATGGCGGTTGTCGGGCTCGTCTTGCTGATCGCCTGTGCGAACGTCGGCAACCTGCTGTTAGCCAGGGCCTCGGCCCGGCAGAAGGAGATCTCGCTGCGTCTCGCCTTGGGATCAGGCCGTGCGCGCTTGCTGCAACAGATGCTCACCGAGAGCATGCTGCTGGCATCGCTCGGTGGCGTGGTGGGGTTGTTGATCGCCCGCTGGAGCGCCGACTTCTCGCTCATGCTGATCAGTTCCCGGCCCGACATCCCCTTGGAGCTGCGGTTCGACGCTCGGGTGCTGGGCTTCACCGTCTTGGTGACTGTGGTAACCGCTATCGCCTTCGGTCTGGCGCCAGCATGGCGGGCGGCCCGGGTCGATTTCATCTCGTCGCTCCGTGAGCAAGGCTCCGGGGCTTCGGCTCGGCGCGGGCGATGGAGCCTGCGCGAGACGCTCGTGGTATCGCAGGTAGCGGTTTCTCTGCTTCTGCTGATCGGCGCCGGCCTCTTTCTCCGCAGCGTCCAGAACCTTCGCGCTGAAGAGATCGGCTTCACGCCGGAGGGCGTGTTGCTCGTCGATGTCGATCCTCAGGGCGGCGGCCTCGCGGAGGAGCAACTCCTCGGGTTGTATGCGGAGGTCCTCGAACGCCTCGAGGCCATCCCTGAGGTCAAGTCTGCGAGCTTCTCCTACTACACCCCCTTCTCCGGCATCGGCTGGAGGACCGGCGCTTCGGTCGACGGCCATGAGCCGCAGTCGCCGGACGACCTGATGATCAGGATGAACGCGGTGACCGCGGACCACCTTGAAACGGTCGGAATCCCCCTGCTCGAGGGCCGGCCGATACGGCCCGAGGACATCGAGGGAGCCCCACGTGTGGCGGTCGTCAACCAAGCTTTTGCCCGACACTTCTTCGGTAGTGAATCGGCGATTGGCAAACGCTTCGGTATCGACGGCAGCGATTCCGCGCGTGACATCCTGATCGTCGGGGTAGCCGCGGACATCAAGTACTACGACGTACGCGACGAGCCCCTGCGCTTCGTCTACTTTCCGGTCGCCCAGTTGGTCGACTACTTGGGCTCGATCGAGGTGCGTACCGACGGCGATGCGGCAGCGTTGGCGCCGGTCGTGCGCGCGGCGATCGCAGACGTGTCGAGACAACTGCCGATCCTGGGTACGCGGACGTTGACCGCGCAGGTGGAGAGGACGCTGCACCAGGACCGCTTGTTCAGCCGGCTGACCAGCCTTCTCGGCATGCTGGCGCTGCTTCTGGCGTCGATCGGGCTCTATGGAGTCCTGGCCTACAGCGTCGCACGTCGCACCGACGAAATCGGGGTGCGCATCGCGCTGGGCGCGGGGAAGAGGCAGGTACTGTGGATGATCCTCAAGGACGGGCTCCGCCTCGTGTTCTTGGGTGTCTTTTTCGGAATCCCCGCGGCGATTGCGGCCGGACAGCTTACGTCGAGTCTCTTGTACGGCCTAGAGCCGACCGACCCCGTTACAATCCTCGTCGCAACGCTGTCTTTGACCGCCGTCGCGGCCTTCGCCGGGTTCCTGCCCGCGTGGCGCGCCGCCCGCCTCGATCCGGTTGTGGCGTTACACCGGAGCTAGGGGCGGCCGCTACGGAGCGCGCCGGTATCGTTCGAGACAGCCACACCGCGGACCGCGCGCCGCGCACGGTCCGGCTCGCGCGGCCCCAGAGTCCCGCACGGGCCTCCATGGGATATCGAGGCGAGTGTTATCGTGTGTCGACTCGAGATCTCGACTCACGGAGTACTTGGTATGCCCCTTGATGAATGCTGCCGGAAAGAGGCCCAGGCCAGCCTACGTCGAAACCATGACATCGCCACCTGCGACGGCTGTGGCGGCCTACTGATTGCCTACACCGACAAAGAGACGTTTGATCTCACGGTGCAGGAAATGGAATCCCAGGGTGCGACATTCGCCACAGGTCGCATCGAGTCCCTCCATGTGGTTGCCAAGGCGCGCTAGGCTCGCGTTCTCGAACGTGGCCCCCGGAGCGAACGCCCGAAGCCATGTCGACGCGGGTGGACAAGACGACCTGACAAGATGAGCCGAGAGAACCGGAGAAACCCTGATGCGCTTTCGTAGAAGAGCCCTGTGGAGCGCGGTGCTGGCCATTCTGATTCTGACCGTCGCTGCGCGGCAGCCCGTCGAGGGGGTGGCCCAAGAAGCCTCCGGAATCCTCCTGCGCGATGTCTTGATCGTCGATGGAACGGGAACGCTCCCCTACCCCGGTGAACTGCTGATCGTAGGCGATGAGATTGCTGCGGTGGGACCAGCCGGCAGCCTCGACGTCACGGGTGACGTTCATATCGAGAACCTCTCGGGGCTGATGCTGGCGCCGGGTTTCATCGATATTCATAACCACTCCGATAACGGGATACTGAACCAGCCTTCGGCAGAGGCGCTCATCTCCCAAGGCGAAACGACCATCATTGTCGGCCCCGATGGCGGCTCCGCTTGGCCGATCGCCGACTACCTGAATCGAATCGAATCGACACGACCGGCGGTGAACGTCGGCACCCTGGTGGGCCATGGCACCGTTCGCCGCGCTGTCATGGGTGACGACTATCGCCGCACCGCAACTCCCGCGGAGGTGCAGGCCATGGCTACGCGAGTCGATCGTGGCATGCGCGAGGGAGCTTTCGGTCTTTCCACCGGTCTCGAGTACGACCCCGGCTTCTATTCCGACACCGAGGAGCTCATCGAGCTTTCCAAAGTGGCTGCGGCACACGGCGGCTTCTACATGTCGCACATGCGCGACGAGGAAGAGGGCGTCATGGATGCCATCGCCGAGGCCATCCAAATCGGCCGGGAGGCCAACCTGCCAATTCAGATCTCCCACATCAAAATGGGCAACGCCAGCGTTTGGGGCGGCGCTGCCAAGGCCTTGGAGATGATCCGCCAGGCTCGTGCAACCGGCGTTGACGTCTTCGCGGACTGGTATCCGTATCAGGCGTGGGCTTCTTCACTGAACATCGTGGTGCGCTCACGCCGCTTCACCGACCCGGAGGAGGTAGCCGCCGGACTCGAGGCCATGGGTGGCGCCGATCGCCTGCAGATCACCAACTATCCACCCGATCGCTCCGTCGAGGGCAAACGGCTCCTGGAGATCGCCCAGAGTAAAGACCTGACGCCGGTGGAGATGTACATCCAGATGATGCGTGCCGGCGGTGCCAGCGTGATCGGCCACACGATGGACAAGGGCGATGTCGACACGTTCGCCGCGAGTCCTCTCGTGATGGTGGCGAGCGACGGCGGTATCGGCAGCGCGCATCCGCGCGGCGCTGGCACATTCAGTCGCATGCTCGGACACTATGTGCGCGAAGAAGGCATCCTCCCTGTCGAGCGCGCCGTCTACAAGATGACCTCGCTGCCGGCCCGGCGCTTGGGACTAACGGACCGTGGTCGTATCGTGGCCGGCGCAAAGGCCGACCTGGTGGCCTTCGACATGGCGACCGTCAGCGACTCGAGCACCTTCGAGGAATCGAGCCTGCTTTCGGTGGGAATCGAGCGCGTCTGGGTAAACGGACAGCTCGTCTGGAGCGAAGGCGCGGCTACCGGCACCCGCCCCGGCCGCCCCCTCCGGCCCCGCTAATGCATTGAACCGAGCTCATCGAGCGAATCCAGAGTCGCCATCTCCATCAGCGAGATCATCAGACGATTGCGGTCCTCGACACGCGTGGCCTCGAGCAAGACCTGCTTTTCCCCTGCATCGAAGGGACACGACATCACCAGTGAGTTGACCAACAATGTGTCGTCGCTGGTTTCGAGCGTGTCCCAGTCAGTATCGAGCCCGCGTACGTCGAAGTAGGCACGGAGGATTTCGAACAGGTAGTCGCGGTCGATGTCGCCTCCGCCGAGGTCCTCGAGGTCGCCGCGATAGGGGTTCCAATCCGCCCGCACCTGCCGGAACGGCGTGTCGACCTGCAGCTCCTCTTCCACGTTGAAGCGGCACAGGCCCGTGAGGATCAGCAAGATTCTACCGTCGTCCGTTTCGCTGAACGAGCTGATTCTCCCCGCACAGCCCGTCAGGTGGATCTCCGGGGTAGGGTCATCAGTACCCGCGTCGATGGGTTGAATCATGCCGATGATCCGGCCGGCCTTCAGGGCTGCTTCCGTCATGGCGAGATAGCGCGGCTCGAAGACGTTTAGCGGGAGCCGGCAGCGCGGTAGCAGAATAGTCCCGGGCAAGGGAAAGATCGGCAACACATCTGGAAGATCATCGAACGTTGGCGCGAACGGGTCACTACTCATGGAAAGGTCTCAAAGGCTCGTGTGGGGGATCGTTCCGTAGCTTCCAAGATAGCACCCTGGACGCTCTAGCGGTGCCCAGGCTCGGCGCACGGATGCTTCCGCGTCCAGAGCTTGAGGCCGCCTGATCCGGCCAGCAGCGCGCTCTCCCGCTTCGAAGGTCTCCAATATGCGCCCGGCGGGCCAGACGGCGAATTTACAGGACCTACATATCCGATTATCATCTAGGGATGACAACTGTCCCGTCGTTAGAGCAGCCCACGGAGACAGCGACTTCCTGAGCACGACCCCCATCCTTCCGAAAGGATGGACTCGACTGAACGAATCTAGGCTGAGGCGATTGCCCTATCAGCCGGAGGCATTCCCATGACGGAACGAAGAATAGTCACCGTCGACGGTAACGAAGCCACCGCATCAGTGGCCTTCCGCGCCAGCGAGGTCATTGCCATCTACCCGATCACTCCCTCCACCCCCATGGGTGAGCTATCGGACGAATGGTCCGCCAAGGGCGGGCTGAATATCTGGGGCTCGGCGCCCCGGGTTACCGAGATGCAGGCCGAGGGCGGGGCCGCGGGAGCGGTGCATGGCTCGCTGCAGGGTGGCGCCCTCACGACGACCTTTACGGCATCCCAGGGTCTCTTGTTGATGCTCCCCAACTTGTTCAAGATCGCCGGGGAGCTAACCTCGTACGCGATGCACGTGTCGGCACGCACAGTGGCCACGCATGCGCTATCGATCTTCGGCGACCATTCCGACGTCATGGCGTGCCGGCAGACCGGCTTCGGCCTGCTGGCCTCGGGACCGGTGCAAGAGGCTCACGACATGGCCTGCATCGCCACAGCCTCGACACTGCGCGCCCGCGTTCCCTTCCTGCACTTCTTCGACGGCTTCCGCATCTCGCACGAGATCGCCAAGATCGAGGAGCTCACTGACGACGACCTGCGCGCCATGATCGATGACGATCTGGTGGCTGCTCATCGCCAGCGCGCACTCACTCCTGATCGCCCCGTGATCCGCGGAACGGCGCAGAACCCCGACCACTTCTTCCAGTCGCGCGAAGCCATCAACCCGTTCTACGAAGCTTGCCCGGGCATCGTTCAGGATGTCATGGACAAGTTCGGCGACCTCACGGGCCGGCAGTACAAGCTGTTCGACTACTACGGTCACCCCGAGGCAGAGCGCGTCATGGTGATCATGTGCTCGGGAGCTGAGACAGCCCACGCAACGGTGAACCATATGGTCGAGCAGGGCGAGAAGGTCGGCGTCGTGAAAGTGCGCCTCTATCGCCCATTCTCGGTCGAGCATTTCGTCGGCTGCCTCCCTTCGACGGTCAAGTCCATCGCCGTCATGGACCGCACCAAGGAAGCGGGCGCCATCGGAGAGCCTCTTTACCTGGATATCGTCTCGGCATTGCGCGAGGCTACGGTTGCGGGCACCAGTCAGCTGGCAGTGGAGCCGGTCGTCACTGGTGGTCGTTATGGCCTGAGCTCGAAAGAGTTCACTCCCGCCATGGTGAAGGCGGTCTTCGACAACATCGCGAGCGACTCTCCGAAGAACCACTTCACGGTGGGTATCAACGACGATGTCTCCAACACGTCGCTCGACTACGACCCATCGTTCGACATCGAGTCGGATGACGTAGTCCGCGGCGTCTTCTTCGGTCTCGGCGCCGACGGCACGGTGGGAGCCAACAAGAACTCCATCAAGATCATCGGTGAGGAAACCGAGAACTGGGCGCAGGGCTACTTTGTCTACGACTCCAAGAAGTCGGGGGCGATCACGATCTCGCACCTGCGCTTCGGCCCGGAGAACATTCGCTCGACCTACCTCATCAAAAAGGCGAGCTTCGTGGCGTGCCATCAGTTCCAGTTCCTCGACCGCTACGACGTTCTCGAGTACGCGCAGGAGGGCGCGGTGTTCCTGCTAAATGCCCCCTACCCGAAGGACGAGGTATGGGACCACCTGCCAGTCGAGGTGCAGAAGCAGATCATCGCGAAGAACCTCGATTTCTACGTCATCGACGGCTATGAGGTGGCCAAAGAGGTCGGCATGGGCCGGCGCATCAACACCATCATGCA
>CALAKE010000111.1 GCA_937922775.1 uncultured bacterium
TCGAAATCCGGGAGTCGGGGGGAGAGGTTTCCGGCGGTCGAATCACCGCCGAGAGCGTGCCCGCACTCATCGATGAGCTCCCTCTTCTGGCTGCGCTCGGCCCGTTTACCCGTGAGGGCGTGGAGATTCGCGGGGCAAGCGAGCTGCGCGTGAAGGAGAGCGATCGGATTGCCGCCACTGCTGCCGCCTTGCGGCAGCTGGGAGCAGAGGTCGATGAGTTTCCAGACGGGCTGGCCGTGGCGGGAAACTCCGGGCTCAGTGGCGGCAGAGTGAGCTCTCAGGGCGACCATAGAATCGCGATGGCCGTAGGGGCCGTGGGTCCGGCCGCCAGGGGGCCAGTCACGATTTCGGGTGCGGAGGCCATGGATGTTTCTTATCCCGGGTTTGGCAGGGCCTTCGCGGAGGCAGCCGAGGAATGATGGGCACGAAAGAGGGATCTGAGGGTGGGGCGAAGACTCGGGGAGCCGATTCTGCCTCGGCAAAGGATCCCTCGACCCTGCTGCCTTCGGGCAAGAGACAGATCCACTTGACCGGCTTCATGGGCAGCGGCAAGAGCACCGTGGGGCGCCGACTCGCTCAGCTTCTGAATTGGAGCTTCATCGATCTCGACGAGGCGATCGCCGAGCGGGCCGGCCTGAGTGTTGCCGAGATCTTCGACGAAGCGGGAGAGGCTGTCTTCAGAGCGTTGGAGGATCAACTCCTGCTCGAGATCTCCGTCGTGGCGACCACGCACACTGAATCCCCAGGGGCCGTCGTCGCTCTCGGCGGTGGCACCTTGATGGATCCTGACAATCGAGGTGTTTGTTCGGCGATTGCCACAATCGTCTGGTTGCGTTGCCCCGTAGATGTGATCAAGGAACGCAGTCCGGAGATTGCCGGTTGTCGGCCTCTGTGGGGGACCTCAGGGGATCTCGAACAGCGCTTGTCAGAGCGAGAGCCCGGTTATCGGGCCGCCGCCGACTTCGCCGTCGATGCCGTTGGTACCCCCGACGAAGTCGCGGCCAGGGTCATCGCCGTTCTCGGAGACGCAGGCTAGCGCTGACGTAGCTGCTGCTGCGCCGCGCGTCCCCGGGATAGCTCACGCTGAGCGGCCTCGGGCTGGCCGAGACGATTGTAGAGATCCGCGAGCACGAAATGCGCAGTGGGAACGACCTCGGCCGGAGGACCGAGGTCGAGGCCGCGCTGGGCGGCCTGCACTGCTTCTTGATAGAGATCCGGATCCTCCATCATGAGAAGGCTTCTTCCCAGGTACACATGCGCTACAGCCAGGTCGGGCTTGGCTGTGATGGCCTGACGCAGGGCATCGACGGCACCCTCGATGTCGCCCGAGTCCGATAGAAGAACCGACAGGTTGAACCAGGCGCGATGGCTCTGCGGGATGTTGGCTACCTCCGCCCGGTACTCCGCCTCGGCCTCTCGCTGGTCGCCGCGGGCCTCGGCCACCTGGGCGAGGTAGTAGTGAACCTGCGGATAGCTCGGGGCCATCTCGGCGACGCGCTCGAGAGACAGCGCCGCCTGGCGCATGTCGCCTAGCTGGAAGGCCGCAACCCCTAGCCCGAAGTGCATGGAGGGCATGGTGTCACTCTGGGACAGGCCGGCCTCGAAGTGCTGTCGGGCGCTGGCCGGATCGTTGTCATCGAGGTCGAGCTCGCCGAGGTTGAAATAGGCACTCGCACTGTTTGGGCTCAAGAGCAGAAGCGCCTCGAAGGTCTCCCGGGCGGCACGTAGCTCACCCATACGCCGTTGGCACATGCCGAGATTCGAGAGAGCAATATCGTATTCGGGCGACAGCTCGATGGTGGCTCGGAATGCGGCGGCCGCCCCCGCGTAATCGCCGAGGGCGAAGCGGGCATTGCCCAGCGTGAAGTGGGCGTCGACGATGCGTGGGTCTTCCGCCACAAGCTCGGTGAGAAGCTCGGCGGCGAGCTCCGGGTCGCCACTCGCCACCAGAGTCTGACCTCGAGTGAGGCGCCGGAACAGGTCGATCTTGTCCTTTGGGTCGGGAAGCTCTGCGTCCGCAGTGGCACTGTCGGCGGGCGCGGCGCCGATGTAGCCGAGCGAGCGTAGTCGCTGCATCGCCTCGCTGCTCATATCCCCAACACGCACGTCGGTGCTTGCCCCTCGCAACTCCTCCAGCTCGGCCCGCATGGCGGCGGCCCTCGCCGGCTGGATATCGACGAGATTGGTGGCCTCCTCGGGGTCGGCTTCGATGAAGTACAGCTCCGGTCGGGGCGCAAGGATGTACTTGTAGTCGTCGCTGCGCAGGGCGTACAGCTCCTGCCAACCGAAATGCAGGCGAGGGAAGAAGGTCTCCGAATAGGCGGGTCTGGACTCGCCCTCCCCGCTCAGAAATGGTGTCAAGCTGGTCCCGTGGTAGCTGTCAGGAATCGGTAGCCCAGTGAGCTCGAGAAGCGTCGGCGCGATGTCGATGAGACGCACCTGCTGTTCCACCTCGAGGCCGGCCGGTTCTTGCCCTGGCAGGCGCAGAATCAAGGGCACGAGCACAGTGGGATCGTAGAGGAAGAGGCCGTGCCCGGGCTCGTCATGGTCATTGAGGCCTTCGCCGTGATCTCCGGTTACCAAGATGATCGTCTCTTCGAGAGCGCCATGAGCGTCGAGGCCGTCGAGGAGCTGTCCGATCAGTGAATCGGTATAGGCCACCTCGCCATCGTAGAGCCGGTCGGCGAAACGACTAGCGTAAGGCTCGGGGGGCAGGTAGGGAGCGTGCGGGTCGTAAAGGTGCACCCAGGCGAAGAATGGGGTCTGCTCGTCGCGCGGCTGCCGCAACCATTCGAGGGCGACTTCCACGACCGCGTCGCCGCGCCGCTCCACTTGGCCCGGAGTCGCCTGTGACTCTCCATAGCCGAAGTCTTCGTCATACACGTTGAAGCCGGGCGACAGACCCCAGCGTGAGGCCAGAACGAAGGCGCCGACAAAAGCACCGGTGTCATAGCCGGCTTCTTCGAACACATCAGCGAGCAGCACTGCGTCCTCGGCGAGCTCGAATGCACCGTTGTCGCGGACACCGTGGGCCGGAGGCTGCATCGACGTCAGGATCGTAGTGTGAGATGGCAGCGTCAATGGCACCGGCGCCACGGCCTCCTCGAAACGAATGCCCTCTCTGGCGAGGGTGTCGAGACGAGGTGTGTCGGCAGGTCCATAGCCATAGGATCCGAGCCGATCCGCTCTCAGTGTGTCGATCGAAATCAGCAGAACGTTGGCGCCATCGTGGCTCGGGGCATGCGCGCCTGGCCTCTGGCAAGCAGCCACAAAGAGGCCGATGGTCAGAAGTCCCACCAGGAGCACGAGGAGTCGGTTAGAATTGTTCATTGGGTGTGATTC
>CALAKE010000112.1 GCA_937922775.1 uncultured bacterium
GCTCATGATGCGACCGATGCGCCTGCAGCCGCCGGTGGGCACGGGGAGCTTTCAGTGGGCTACTCGCTACGCTCGCCCTATCCGGGTAAACGCCCACTGAAAGCCCCCGGGCCTTCCGGCTAGGTATTGCCGCAGCCAGTAGGTTATTCGCCTCACTGGTGCTCTCACCCGACGAAAAGCGCCCAATAACTACTCCGTACGTTCTCACATTTGGTAGATTCTGTCGTTGCTTTCGTACAGTGTCGGAGTCGGTAGCCTCATACGGGCCCTTTCCGGGGCCCGGTTCCCGAGCAGGAGAGTATTTATGTCCCGCATCAAGAGCCTGGTGGTGATTCTTCTCTTCGCGTTGGCGATCGTCGCGGTCGTTCCGCCGGCAGACGCGCAGGTCGACGCGCGCATGCTGCGCTTCCCGGATGTATCCGACACGCACATCGCCTTCGTTTACGCCGGCGACATTTGGATCGTGCCGAAGGCAGGCGGCACGGCGCAGCGCCTCAGCACGCCGGCCGGCGAGGAGTCTTTCCCGCGCTTTTCGCCGGATGGCTCGAAAATCGCCTTCACCGGCAACTACGACGGCAACAGCGACATCTACGTCGTTCCCACCACCGGCGGTCTGGTCGAGCGCATCACCCACCACCCCATGCCCGACCGCATGCTCGAGTGGTACCCGGATGGCGAATCCATCCTGTACGCGAGCGGCATGTCGAGCGAGAAGAACCGCTACAGCAAGCTCTACCGGGCTCCGGCGAGTGGCGGCCTGCCCGAGCTTCTGCCGGTTCCATATGGTGAATTCGGCTCCGTCTCCCCCGACGAATCGACGCTCGCATATATGCCGATCAGTCGCGACTTCCGTACCTGGAAGCGCTATCGCGGCGGCACGGCTCCTGAGATCTGGCTCTTCGACCTCGAAGACCTCAGCTCTCGCAACATCACCGACAACAACGCGAATGACGCCCACCCCATGTGGCACGGTTCGACCATGTACTTCATGTCGGACCGCGACGACAACATGCGGTCCAACATCTGGGCTTACGAAATGGACAGCGGGGCAACGCGCCAAGTGACGCACTTCGAAGATTTCGACGTGCGCTTCCCGGCGATCGGCTCCGGCGAGATCATCTTCGAGGCCGGCGGCCGCCTGTATCTGCTGGACCTCAGCACTGAAGACGCGCGCGAGGTCACGGTCGACGTCCTCACCGATCGCTCGACCTTGAAGCCGCGTGCCGAGAGCGTAGCCGGCATGATCGCTGGCGGCGCGATCTCTCCCACGGGCAAGCGTGTGGTTCTCGAGGCTCGCGGCGACATCTTCACCGTCCCTGCGGAACACGGACCGGTGCGCAACCTGACGCGGTCTTCCGGAACCGCGGATCGTTCTCCTAACTGGTCTCCTGACGGCAGGTGGATCGCCTATTTCTCCGACGCATCGGGCGAGTACGAGCTCACGGTGCGCCCCGCCGACGGCTCAGGCGAGGCACGAACGCTCACTTCGATGGGCGAGGGCTTCCGCTACACGCCGCAGTGGTCTCCCGACAGCGAAAAGCTCGCCTTCATCGATCAGGCCATGAAGATCTGGGTCTATGACATGGAGGCTGACACGCTGACGCCAGTCGATCAGGGTCTGTGGATGTTCCACGGAGCCCTTGCGGGCTTCGAGGTGAGCTGGTCTCCCGACAGCCGCTGGATAGCCTATTCGCGAGGCCTCGAGAACCGTCACCCCGCAGTCTTCCTGTTCGACACCACGACGGGACGGAGCCAGCAGGTGACGAGTGGCTTCTACGGGGAGATCAACCCAGTGTTCGGCGCCGAGGGTGACTACCTCTTCTTGCAGACGGGCCGCAACATGTCGGCGCTGTACGGTGACTTCGACACCACCTGGATCTACGCCAACTCCACACAAATCGCCGCCGTCCCCCTGCGCAAGGACGTGCCCTCGCCTTTGGCACCGCGCAATGATGAGGAGGAGGTGGAGGAGGCCGAGGAGGCCGAGGAAGACGAAGGCGGAACGGAGGCCGGCGGGGACGAAGGAGGACAGGCCGAAGCAGCGGATGGAGAGGAGGCCGACGAGGATAGCGTCGAGATCGACCTCGACGGCTTCGAGAGCCGGCTTGTCGTCTTGCCCCCCGCGGCCGGCAACTACGGGGAGATGTACGCGGTGCCGGGCAAGGTCGTCTACCGCCGCATGCCGAACACCGGCTCATCCGAGCGCGAAACCCCGATAGTCTTCTATGACCTGGAGGAGCGCGAGGAAAGCACGATCATCGACGACGCCGACGGCTTCGCCGTCTCGGCCGACGGCAAGAAGATTCTCATGGTCAGCGGCGGCCGCTTCCTGATCATCAACGTGGCGCCGGGGCAGCGGCCGGAATCACCTTTGCCGGTCGATCAGATGGAGATGATCGTCGATCCCGTGGCCGAGTGGCGGCAGATTTTCACCGATGTGTGGCGCCTGTTCCGCGACTACTTCTACGTCGAGAACATGCATGGCGTGGATTGGGAGGCGATCGGCGAGCGCTACAGCGCCCTGCTCGATGACGCAGTCACGCGTTGGGATATCAACTTTCTGATCGGAGAGCTCATCGGAGAGATCAACGCCGGCCATACCTACAACCGCGGCCTCGGCGACGTTGAACGTGCCGAGCAACGGGCGGTTGGTCTGCTCGGGGTGGATTACGCCCTGGAGAACGGCGCCTACCGCATCGCCAAGATCTATGACGGCGCACCCTGGGACAGTGAGGCGCGCTCACCGCTGAACGCCCCGGGCGTCGACGTCAGCGAAGAAGATTACCTGCTGGCCGTCAACGGCACGCCGGTCGACACATCGAAGGACCCCTGGGCGGCATTCCAGGGATTGGCCGGTGAGGTCGTCGAGCTGACCGTCAACGACTCACCCTCGACGGAGGGAGCGCGGACGGTGCTGGTCGAGACCCTCCGCAGCGAGTACCGGCTGCGCAACCTTGCCTGGATCAACGACAACCGCTTGCGTGTGGAGGAGGCCAGTGGCGGGCGGATTGGCTACGTCTACGTGCCAGACACCGGCGTCGGTGGCCAGACCGAGCTCATGCGCCAGTGGGCGGCCCAGATCGACAAGGACGGTCTGATCATCGACGAACGCTTCAACAGTGGCGGGCAGATCCCCGACCGCTTTGTCGAAATGCTCAACCGCCCGATCTACAGCTATTGGGGTGTGCGCGACGGCAAGGACTGGCAGTGGCCGCCGATCGCCCACGCCGGCCCCAAGGTCATGCTGATCAATAGCTGGAGTGGATCGGGCGGCGACGCCTTCCCGTTCTTCTTCAAAGAAGCTGGGGTGGGTCCGCTCATCGGAACCCGAACGTGGGGCGGCCTCATCGGCATCTCCGGCGTCCCGGCACTCATCGACGGCGGCGGTATCTCGGTACCCACCTTCGGCATCTACAGTCTCGATGGCGAGTGGATCATCGAGGGGCACGGTGTCGACCCCGATATCGAGGTCATCGACGACCCGTCGCAGCTCGCACAGGGAGTCGACCCGCAAATCGAGCGCGCGATCTCCGAGGTTTTGCGCATGCTCGAGGAGAACCCGCCGACCCGGCCGATCCAACCCGCACCCCCGAGGCGGGGTGGGAGGTAAAGAACCATGTCGCAACAGAAACCCTTGAACGTCGGACTGGTGGGCGGGGGCGGTGGCGCGTTCATCGCCCAGCCCCATCAGCGGGCAATCTTCTTCGACGGCACGCGCCGGGTGGTCGCCGCCGCGCTGCATCCGGATCCCGATGTGGCGATGAAGGAGGCCAAGGACGGGCCCTATCCGTTGCACGGCTATCGCAGCTACGACGAGATGATCGCGGACCAGAAGGACAAGCCCCTGGGGGAACGGCTGCACTACCTGGTCATCGTCACGCCGAACAATGTCCACTTCGACCCAGCGATGAAGGCTCTCGAGGCGGGCATACCGGTCTTTTGTGAGAAGCCGATGACGCTGACCCTCGACGAGTCCGACAAGCTGCTCG
>CALAKE010000113.1 GCA_937922775.1 uncultured bacterium
GAGGGAAATCGGGCGAGCCGGTCTGCCCCGTCACCAAGGCGTTGCCGGCACCGTCGAGGGCAATGCTGACGCCGGCATCATTGCCAGCCCCTCCCAGGAAGGTCGAGTAGGACAGCTCCCTGCCCAAATCGTCGAGGCGCAAGATGAAGGCGTCGGCCCCACCTCCGATCTCGGGCTGCAATGCATCCGCCAGCGGGAAATCGGCTGAGCTCGTCATGCCCGCCAGATGCACGTTTCCTGACTGATCTACCGCCACCCCGGCCGCGACGTCAGCACCGCTCCCGCCAAGATAGGTCGAATACACCAGCCCACCACCCGTCGGAGCCAGCTTGGCGAGAAAGGCGTCGGGGCCGGCCACCAACACGGTTTGAAAAGCACCATGGATGGGGAAATCGGCCGAGCTCGTTTGCCCTGCCAGGTATGCGTGCCCCGCGTCGTCGACATCGATGCTCATCCCAACCTCAGCGCCGCTACCACCTAGATAAGTCGAGTACGTCAGGGAGGCCCCTGCCTTGTCGATCTTGCTGGCGAAGGCATCGGTACCACCTCCACCGAATTCAGTTTGGAGCGCGTTCACCAAGGGGAAGTCATCGGACTCCGTGATGCCCGTAACGTAAGCGCTGCCGTCGGCATCTACGGCAACGCTCAGACCACCATCGTTGGCGCTCGCACCGCCCAGGTAGGTCGCATAGACGAGCGCGTCTCCCTGCGGGCTGAGCTTGCTCACGAATCCGTCACTGGCCCCACCGAGCGAGCCCTGCACGGCACTCAGGGTGGGGAGATCTGAGGAGGAAGTCTGACCCGTAATATAGGCACCTCCCTGGGTGTCGATGGCGAGCCCCATGCCAGCTTCGGTGCCGCTGCCGCCGAAGTAGGTCGAGTAGATCAGGCCGGCGCCGTCTGCGCTCACCTTCGCCGCGAAGGCGTCGGTGGAACCGTTCAGCCCGCCCTGCAGCGGGTTCCGCGTGGGGAAGTCGATGGAGTCGGTCTGTCCCGTGAGGTAGACGTTCCCCTGATCATCCACGGCGATGCCGTTGGCGCGATCGGTACCGCTGCCGCCGAAGTAGGTCGAGTAGAGAATCGTGGAGCCATCCGCACTGAGCTTGGTGACGAACGCGTTCGAGCCGCTAGTCGGCGCGGCAGCCTCAGCCGGCCCGGCATCAGGCTCCGCCAGAACGTGGGGATAATCGATGGAGGAAGTTGTGCCGGCCACGTAGACATCTGCTCGACCATCGGCCACGACGTGGGGCATTTCCTCTGCGTCACTACCCCCGAGGAACGTCGAGAAGCCCACTGCTGGGTCGATGACAAGCGGACGATCGGAATCGTAGGTGCCCACCTCGAAACCGAGCGACGACCCCGACTCTGGGTCTTCATAAAGGACAAAGCGCGCCTCTACCGCGCGAGTCTCCCGACCGCCGAGGGCAAGAAATCCACCTCCGAAGCCTTCCGAACCATTCAGCGGCAGGTTCTCCACCTGATAGGCAAGAGGGGCGCTGTGAGAGATCTCGCGCCCTCCCACCTGCAAGATGAGATTCCCGCCCTCATCGAGAGAAACCGTCTCCTGACCATCGAGAGAGATTCGAATCACGGCCGGATCACGTCGAGCCGCGAGGACAAAGTCGTATTCGACGCGGCCGCCCGTGCCGTAGAAAACCAGGTCGATGCCGGGGTAGATGTTCTGGTACCTGACCCTGGCGAAGTGTTGTACGCCTGAGATCCAGGCGCTCGGGTTGTTTCCGAGAATGTAGTTGCTGCGGCCAGCGAGGGGCTCGACCCCCGTGATCTCCGCTTCGAGGTTGGCCCCATCCAGGCGCATGGTGAGCTCGCGTGTGGTGCCCTCGACAGGGCGACCGTCAGATCGACCATCGGGGAGAACGGGCGAGATCGCCGAGGACCCTGGACGCAAGACAAAAACTGCCTCAGCCGGACGCAAATGCAGTGTGTAGCTCTTGCCGCGCGAGAGAAACTCGGTGCCAGCCTTCGTCTGCCCATGGTTCGGCTCGAAGACCACAGTGCTAGAGCCATCTGGGGCCACCCGCCTTTCCCCAGGAGTCGCTTGCTCTTCCCCGCCGCCGAGGAACTTCACGACCCCTGTTCTGGAGATTTCATCGGCAATCCAGACCCCGGAGAATGGCTGCAACAGACCCAACCAGACGATCGCGGACAAGAACGACGCGAGGACCAGCGTGACCCCGAGGCTCCGCGTCACGACCCCGGGGTCGCGTGTCATGACCCTGAGGTCTCGCATCGGGCCATGCTCGCAGAGTGCTTTCCGGCGGCGGTTCGAGGAATCGCTCTCGAGGAGTTCTGCAGATCGTGAGTGACTGGCAAATGGACCCTCATCGCGGGGCAAGGTGGACCGGCAGCATAGCAGTGCCGACATGTCCCCTTGAAGAGGCAACGGGTTGACCCGCTACACTCATGCAGGAGGCTGCTAGACTGCCGATCTCGCGCACCGCGAGCCGTGTCGAGATCTTCAAGAATGTCGAGGTGGGAGCACCCAATGAAATCCGTGAGCGTAGGAACAGCGCAGATCACCCTGCTGGCCGCCGCCATCGTCTCGAGTGTCCTGACGGCTGCCATTCCGACGGCAGCCGTGACCAGGAGTCAGGATCTCTTGCCTCTCGATGACTTCGAGTCGGGTCTTTCGAGATGGGATGTCAGCAACGAGGACGCGATCGCGATCATCGACTCCGGCGACGCGACACACGGCAAGGTTCTGCAGCTCACACCAGCCGAAGCCCAGATCCGGGCGCTGATCCGGGGTTCGAGTGACTGGGCAGGCTACCGGATCGAGGGGGAAGTGCTATTCCCCGAGAATCGTCACAACTATCTCGGGCTGGTCTACCACTACAGTGAGCACGACGGACGTGTGGACTTAGGGAGCATCTACATCAAGGGCAACGGCAGCTACATCCGCGTCAATCCTCGACGCGACTGGAACCCGCACCGAATGCTCTACGAGGAGATGCGCGTTGCCCTCACCGGTGATGACGCCATCCACATCGGTCAATGGCAGCGATTCGCGGCGGAGGTCGTCGGCAACTCCTGCCACTTCTACGTCGGCGATATGGAAACCCCCAAGGTGACCTTCGATTTCTATGAGGGTGATCGAGGCGCTGCCGGATTCAAACCGCGTGTCGTGGGCGGCGCGACCTGGATCGACAACATCCGAGTCCAGGCGATCGAGGAGCTGAGCTACCGAGGTGAGGCAAGACCAGTGGGGGTCGAGTACGATCCCGATTCGCTGATTACGGATTGGGCCGTGATGGGACCTCTCACCCGGGCGATCCACGAAATCGAGTCGAGTGCGTCTCCTCAGGAGGTGCTGGCAGTCGATGGCGGTGCAGAGCAACGCTGGCGGCGATTCGAAACCGACCCGCGTGGCGCGGTGATCACAGGGCGTGTGACTGAGTTTCTGGGTAGCCGCACGATTGGCTACTTCGCGACGTCCGTTCAGGTGGGCGCAGATGAACATACCGAGCTGCAGTTCAGCTCGATTGACGACTTGACGCTCTGGATCGACGGTAGGTTTCGTGGTTATGCGTACCGCGACTCGCTCGCTTGGTACGATTTTGGCCGCAATCCGGATCATCCGCCGACCGTCTCGATTCCCCTCGAGCCGGGGAATCACGAGGTGCTCGTTCGTGTGCGCGGCGGGGTTTATGCCTCTGGCGGGTTCTTCGCCCGCGTAGTACGAAGGTAGCCATGAACAAGGCGTTCACCAAGGAATCCGACTACGACGATCTGGGGGAACCGGTCGCCGAGCCCAAAGACGTTCTCCCGCCCGGCACGCCGAACTACGTCACGCCGGAAGGAGCCCGCCGTGTGCGCGAGGAGCTACGTCGACTCATCGAGGTAGAGAAGCCCCAGCTCGAGAGCCAGACTGGCCGTACCGGCGAACCAGCGGGGGCACGCGACAAGGAAGCTCAAGCGGCGGCTCGACGGCGGCTGCGTGAGGTGAACGCTCTGATTCCGTTCCTCGAGAACCACGTGGGCCGATTCCAGGTTGTCGATCCGGCCGGCCAGTCGACTGACAAGGTGCGCTTCGGTGCACGGGTCACCGTCATGGATGAGGAAGGCAATGAGCGCACATACCTCATCTGCGGTGTCGACGAGGCCGAGCCGGCGATCGGTCGCGTGAGCTGGATCTCACCCATCGCCAAGACCCTCATCGGGCACGAGGTCGGTGATGAGGTGGTTCTGCGCTTGCCGAAGGGCGAGCAGACACTCGAGATCGTCGATATCGAATACTAGCTGGCACGCCTGATCGCCCGTCGTCGCGAGGGCGGGTGAATGCACGGAGGCCATCCACGACGTCGGCAGCAGGGGCGCGTTGAGAGATGCGGGCTAGCCCGGATTTCTCAACGGTTCGTGAAGCGAGCGGGCGCTAGGGCCGCGAGGACAAGGCGCGCGCAGGTTCGAGCGCGGAGGCGTGCTCGTGCAGCACGTCGAGCACTCGAATCAAGCGCAACGCAGTCATCGCGCGCCATCGCGCGCGCGCAGCCGCGAACCGTTGAGAAATCCGGGCTAATACTCCGAAGGGAAGAGCAGGCGGAGCCAGCGTCGCTCCTCGACAGGAACATCACCGGTGATGTCGAGTCGAAGGACCTTCCCCCGGTCATCGATCCAGGCGGAGTATGGATAGTTGCTCATGCGCAACTCGAGGGCCTCGATCGTGCGCGGGCCAACCTCGACTCGTGTATGTCCGAGAATCTGCATCTCGCCCGGCCGAAAGTAGCGAGCGGGGTCCTCAGCTCTGTCCTTGTCGCCGGACGTCTTGCTGCCGCCGATCATGAATCTACCCCAATCTAGGCCGGGTATGCCGCTCGCGAGTACTGAGGTGCCCGGAATCCCGGGTACCATTGGCACGATGCTGATCGGGATACCGCCACCGGCGCCAGGGGCAAGGTCCGGGCGTGTGGGGGTGAACAGCAGGAGCTCACTGTTGCCGCCAGCTTCCCAGATCGCAGGCACGAGTAAGCTCAACAACCCTGGGTTGGCGAAGGTCGGGTCGATGTTGAGCTCATTGCAGGCCGCGGCGTTCGCCTCGCTGGAGATGGCCCATTCCAGGCAAACCACCGAGGACGGCGCAGCGACGAACAATCCCGCGGGGACTTTCAGGTCGAGGCCGGGGTGCTCCGTGATGTCGACCTTCAGGTCCCAGTCGCCGCCGTCCACCCGAACCTTCTTCTTGTAGCGGTCCTTGTCGAGCTCGTAGCCGACCTCGAACACCTCTTCGCCCACATCGAGCACGTAACGCTGCGAGACATATCTGAGCTCGAGAGGAACGCCGTAGGCGTTGACCACCAACTCACCGTACACCTGGCCGATGCGGAAGGTGCCGGGCGGTGGTAGGTAGTCGCGCGAGTGGGGCGCCTTACGCTCGTGCTGCAGGCCGAAGACGGCGCGCAGCGACTCTCCCTCACCCTCGATTCGGTCAAGCCGGATCACCCACGTCGCCATCTCACCTGGCGCCAGTGTGTCGGGCGGCCCCATGACGTAGATGCGCTCTTCGTGCAGGTCAAAGCCGAACATGCCGGCAGTGGCGCGAGACCGCTGCTCATTCGCAACTGCCTCACCCCGTGCGCCACCCGCCGCGAGAAGGGCGAGACAGACGCACAGCAAGAGCCCGAAATGGAGGGGGGGAAGTCGTTTCATGAGCGGACAGAGTAGAACAACGCCTCGAACGCCCGCAAAGCCTCGAAGCCGCGCCAAGGCCCCCAGCGTTCTCACACTGTTCCGCCGGTG
>CALAKE010000114.1 GCA_937922775.1 uncultured bacterium
GAAGAGACGCTCATCGACGATGACGAGTTGACCTTCGTTCCCTCCACCAACTGGACGGTGGCTCGGGTGAAGCGGAACATCGGCGAGCGCTCCAGCATCGGCGCCATCTTCACCAACCGGCAGGCAGGAAGCGACGACTACAACCGGGTTGTCGGCGTGGATGCCGACATCCGGCCCCGGCAGGAGATGAACATCGGCGGCTATTGGACGATGAGCGAGGACCCGGGTGACGATCGTGATAACTGGGCCATGGGCGCGAACGTCGGCTGGCAAGGGCCGAGATGGAGGTGGTCGTTCGACTACACCGATATCCGTGAGAACTACAATCCGGAGGTCGGATTCCTGCTGCGCGACGGAATCAAGCGCTACAAGCCGGAAGTCAACTGGGAACCGCGGCCGAACATCCCGGGCATCCGCAACCTGAATTTCGAGGCGCAATCCGATGTCTACACGCTGACGGACGGTACGCTCGAGAGCATGAGCTCGAGCGTGCGCTTGCTAGGGCTCACAACGAACAGCGAAGAGTTTCTGATGTTTTCGGTCAATCCGAACTTCGAGCGCCTCTTCGAGCCTTTCGAGATTCGGGACGACATCGTGATCGCCCCGGGCGATTACGACTTCTACCACTGGTCGCTCTTCTTCCGTACGAACAGCAGCCGGGTGGTTTCGGGTGATACCTGGGTCCAGTGGGGCGACTTCTACGACGGATATAAGAAATCCTACCGGGCGGGGATCACGCTCCGTCCCAGTCCATACTTCACGGCCGAGACCGAGTGGAGCCACAACGATATCGACCTGCCGGCAGGTGCGTTCACCACCAACGTCTATCAGCAGCGGGTCCGCGTATCTCTGAGTCCGAACGTGTCACTCAACACGTTCTGGCAGTACAACGACGCCGACGAGGTCATGTCGCTGAACACCCGCTTCAATTGGATCTACCGGCCGGGAGCGGACCTGTTCATCGTCTACAACCACAACTGGGGCACACCGGACTTTCGCAGCGCCTACACCTCGGACACGGCGCTGATCGTGAAGTTCACGTACCTCTTGTGGTTCTAGCCCGCCCGCGGGTCGTCCACGGAGGGAGACGGGTGGGCGAGCGTACCGCAGCAGATGACAGTAGATCAGCTGTGGTCGCAGAACCACAGCCGGAGACGACGACTAGGAGGCGCGTTCCTTCACTTCTTCGCGGATGCCGTAGCGCTTAATCATCTCGTTGAGTGTCGTAGGCTTCACATCCAGAAGCTTCGCGGCGTCCTTCTGAACCCACTCGGTCTTGCGCAGCGCATCAACGATGAGCTGCTTCTGAAACTCCTGGACGACGTCCTTCATCGGGAGACCCTCCGGCGGCACGGACAAGCCGAGCGACGGCGCATCGAAGCCGTTTGGCTCGATGTAGTCACGAACCAACTCGGCCGTGATTTGCCCGGACCGAGGCGCCAAGACCACAGCTCTCTCGATGGCGTTTTCGAGCTCACGAACGTTGCCCGGCCACTGATAGCCTCGCAGGAGGCTCAGCGCCTCTTCCTCGATAGAGAGATTCTCACGGCTGTTCTCGCCACCGTACTTGTCCAGGAAGTGTTGTGCGAGAAGCGGAATATCGTCCTGGCGCTCGCGCAGAGGCGGTAGGGTCACGGTGATGACGTTGAGCCGGTAGTAGAGATCCTCACGAAAGGCCTCCTCCGCCACGCGTCGCTTTAAATCGGCGTTGGTCGCGGCAATCAGCCGAACGTCGACCTTGACTGTGTCGACAGACCCCAGTCGCATGAACTCTTTTTCCTGGATGACACGCAGGAGCTTCGCTTGCACGTCGATGCCGATATTGCCGACCTCATCGAAGAAGATCGAGCCTCCATCGGCCACCTCGAATAGACCCTTCTTGCTCGACACGGCCCCAGTAAACGCACCTCTTACGTGACCGAACAAATTGCTCTCCAGCAGATCCGAGGGCATGGAGCCGGAGTTCACTACGACAAAGGGCTTCTCGGCGCGGGCGCTGTTGGCGTGAATTGCCTTCGCCACAAGCTCCTTGCCTGTTCCGCTCTCACCCTGGATGAGAATCGTCGACCGTGACGGGGCCGCCTGCTCGATGAGCGCGAAGACATCCTGCATGCGGCGATTCTTGCCGACGATGTTCTCGAACCGGTACTTGTCTTTCAGCGTCTTGCGCAGTGTGCGCACTTCCTCTTCGAGGCGACGCTGCCGAATGGCGTTCTGCAATACCACCAGCACTTCATCGTTCTTGAAGGGCTTGGTGATGTACTCGTGCGCACCCCGTTTCATCGCCTCAACGGCCGACTCCACCGACGCGAACGCGGTGATCATGATCACCGGCAGATCGGGGTCTCGCGCCTTGAGGGCCTGCATGGTCTCGATCCCGTCGATCCCGGGCATCATCAGGTCGACGATGGCACAGTCGTATGGATGCTCGCGAGCGAGGTCGAGACCTTCCTCGCCGGAGCCGGCAATGTCGACCTCGAAGCCTTCCTCGCGGAGAAAATCCGCGAGGATTTCCTGCATGATTGCTTCATCGTCGATTACGAGTATCGTGTCGCCTTGAGGCATCGAGAAGAACCTCGCTACCAGGGAGCTATTAACTTACCGCCATGGACCGGCTCGCCTCGGCGAGCGGTAGAGCAACACGGAAGCAGGTGCCGTTGCCGGGCTCGCTTCGAACCGTGATCGTGCCGCGGTGCTCTTGGATGATTCCGTAGGTAACAGAAAGGCCCAGGCCGGTACCTTTGGCCGTGCCCTTGGTCGTAAAAAATGGATCGTAGATCTTGTTGATCTCCTCTGCGGCAATCCCAGCACCCGTATCAGAGACCTCCACTACCACCTCGCCATTGTGCCGCGCAGTATGAATGTTGAGATCACCACCACTGGGCATGGAGTCGCGCGCGTTCAATACCAGGTTCATCAGTACCTGCTGTAGCTTGCCCGGGTCGCCCCATACCGGCGGCAGCGTGTCGGCGAGGTCAGTTGCCACGTTGACCCGCTGCTTGGAAAGGGGCAACTCCGCCAAGGCGAGGGTCTCGTTGACCAGCTCATTGACGTTGATCGCCTGCATCTCGGAAGGTTGCTGCCGAGAGAAGTTGAGTAGGTTGTTGACGATTCGGGAGGCGCGAAAGGTCTGCTTCTCGATCTTCTCGAGTATCGGGTGGCGCGGGTCACTCTCGGGCATCTTCCTCTGCAACATCTGGACGTACCCAGAGATGCCGGCCAGTGGGGTGTTGACCTCGTGTGCTACGCCGGCAGCCAATAGACCGACTGATGCCAGACGGTCCGACTGTCGCAGCTGGGACTCGAGCTCGGTCTGATCGGTGACATCCTCGACCATGACCACCGAGCCGAGCGTGCCACCCTCTCCAAGTAGCGGCGCGGCCGAGATGTTGACGGTCCTGTCCCGTCCGTCGCCGGTGCGCGTAGCAACCCTGTACGCGGAGGCCAAAGGCTCGTCGCCAGTCTGCACCCGCCGGCGCGCGCGATCGAGCGCGGCAACGAATGACTTGGGAAACAAATCTTCGATCTGCCGGCCAACCGCATCGCTGATCGATACACCTTGCAGGCCTTCCATGGAACGGTTCCATGAACGCACTTGCCCGTTGCCGTCGAGGACCATCACCCCGACCTTGATACTCTCGATAATGTTCTCGCTATAGTTCTTCAGGCGCTCGAACTCGAGCGCTCTCCTTTGCGCCTGTTGGTAGAGCACGGCGTTGTCGAGCGCAAGCGCAGCATGCGAGCAGAGCATCTCGAGAATGCGCAGGTCCTCCGAGGAAAGGTAGTCGCCCGAGATGGTCCGGCCAAGGGCCAACACACCAAGCACCTCACCCTTCACCATCAACGGCAGAAAATAGGCCAAATCCTCTTCGGCAAGAATTTCGCGGTCTTCGGGAAATTCGTCGAGGAGGACCGACAGGTCGTCGATGTACAGAAACTCTCGGCTCACCAATGCCGAGCCGAGAAAATCCGAGAAGCTCTCCGACAACCGCTTCCCCTCGCCGTTGTCCGGCACAGCAGGCACCAGCTGGAGACAGGTGCAATCCTCCGGCTTGTGCAGGACAGCCACTCTGCCGACAGCAACCATGTTCCGAACACGCTGAATCAGGAGGTCGACCACCTGGTTCAGGTTGAGCTCGGTGTTGAGCTGCCGTCCGAAGTCCACCAAGCCGCGCCGCGACCGGTAGCGCTCGCGGTAGTGCAAGCGGTCGAGCCAATCTTGGAACTGGTCCCGCAGCGGCGAGAAGGCGAAGGCCACCAGCAGCGTGGCGATGAGAGCGCCGGCCTGCACGAGTTGCGGATCAATCCCGCCCAGGACTCTCTGCAAGACCCACTCAGCACCGAGATAGACGCCGAGGACTGCGAGCGCTGCGAGGGCATAGGCGAGAGCACGCTTGAGAATGACCTCGACGTCCCACAAACGGAAGCTGACGGCCGCGTAGCCGAACGAAAGCGGCACGAGCAGAAGGGGCAGAACGGCCAGATCGATCAAGCGTGAAGCGGTGATATCGAATACGAAGAGCGGCACGTAGATGACGACGAAGGGCAACACGCCGATCGCTGTCCCACCGATGAGCCACTGCAACCGCTTGCGCTCGATCGGCGAGGTGGTCTCTTTGTAGCTATGTGCCAGCAACAGCACTCCGAGACCGAGGGAGCCGGCTATGTAGAAAAGGCCAAGATTAGAGACCGTCCGCAGAATCGCATACCGCGTGGTCGAGGTGATCGGCAGACTCGTGTCGGCTAGAGTCACGGTGAGATTCAAGAGCGTCAGGATGACTCCTGGACCAAAAACGCCGAAGAGCCAGGCCGTACGATTCTTCAGGTACTGAGGCTTCGGCTGCGGGAACGTGAGCGCGAAGTACACAAATAGCCCGGGAAGCAGATTTCGGGCGATGTCATCAGCCCAGAAGATGGCATTGAAGAGCGGATCGCCCGGCCGTGTCGGAGTGAGCACAAGCACGGCGTAGAAGGCCATCGCCAGCCAGAAGAAGCGATGCCCGGCACTTCCCTCGCGCTGCCGCAGCATCGCGAACAGGCCCGCGACGAGAAAGGCCGTACCCACCAAGCAGAGGTAGAAGTACGTGCGCGCCGGGACCGGCTCGCCTGCAACCCTCACGAGCAGAGTCTCAGTGTCCGAGCCTCTCTCGACCTCGTACTCGAGGCGTGTGCCGACCGGCCGCTCCCAGAGCAGGGCTTCGACGAGCTCGGGCGTCAGGAAGGCGCCACTGATCGCGCTGGTTCCCCCCACCCGGACAACTCGATCGCCTGGCACCAAGCCGGCCCGTGCGCCGGAGCCCTCGGGTAAGACCTCGCTGGCAACCAGAACGCCGCTCTGGGTCTGCCAGACAACACCGTCGGTGTGCTCTTCATAGGCGAATCGGTTGGCGATGCTGATCGCGCCGAGGAACACCAGAACCGCAGCCAAGGTGACGAAGGCCACCAGTCGCAGTGCTTCGACACGTTGTTGATCTGTCGTCATTCTCTGTCTCGATCGGGCGGGCCGGCGAGCGCAGGGACGCGCCCGCACCGCCACGATAGGACTACTCTAGCAAATAGCGTACCAACTCCAAGGATATGAAGTCAGTCCTTAAACCCTTTGCTCGACTGTATTTAGAGTCCTACGAGGAATACGAAAAACCGCATATCCAAATTTTTGGTTTCTTGATTCAAATATTTGGATCTTGGCGTCTTCATGCAGCGCCTCCGGCCGGGCTCCGCAGAGACTAGTGTGAGGTATCAGGCACCACATCTCGCATACCAGCACAGGGATGCTAAATCGGATATCTCACAGGGAAGAACTACTGGCGAGCCGCCTCAGAATCGAACGGCGAGGCCACCTGAAACCAGGCGGGAGAGGACGGGAAGGTCATCGAGGTTCAGATCGAAGATGCTGTCGTAGTCCTGGCCCAACAGGTTTTGAACCTGGACCAGCGCCGACCACTCGCTCGAGAAGGCGCGGAACGGGAGCGGCTGCCGGACCTTCAGATCGAGCCGTTCATACACGTCGCCCAGAGCGCCCTGGCGCACGACCGGAATCCCCTGCTTCCACCGATACGTCGCGAATAGGCGGGTCTGGTAATTTCCAAATACCGTCTCGACCCCCGCACTCACCTCGTGGATGCTGTCGATCTCCGTTACGCCGTCCGCGGTCGGCGACTCGATGGCCACTCCATGGCCCGTCGTGATCTCCGAGGGCAAGCCGGCCCCGCTTCGTTGGTCATAGGCATAGCTGACATGTCCAGCGAGCTGATCCATGAAGGTACGTCGAACGTTGACCGCGAAACCCGTGTTCACAGAGTCGCCCAAGTTGAAGACCGTGTAGTCACTGCGCCCGGAAGGTCTCGCCAGGTGAACGCTCATGAGCTCGTCGCTGACTTCGCTGTAGTAGGCGCGGGCACGCAGCTCGGTGTTGGGCATCGACTTCTCGACCCCGAACTCATAGCGCAGCGTCCGCTCGGGCTCGATGCCGTCGGTGGTCAAAATATCCATGTAACGCACTGCCATCGGATCGACCTCGAAGCTGAGCTCTGCCAGCCCAGGAGCCTCGGCGTCGTAATAGACGCCGGAGCGGAGGACCAGGGATTCGATCGGCGCGTACGCAACCTCGATGCGTGGCGAGACGACGCCAGGAGTATCGAGATAGTTGTAGTGCTCGAAGCGCATGCCGGATGAAAGAAGCAGGGTCTCTCCGAGACGCCAGTGATCCTCTGCGGCGAGACTCCCTACCCACATGGTTTCGAGCCCCCGATTGAGATCGGCGAACACAACCTCCTGTGCCGCATACCCGGCACCGAAGCGCAGGGCGTGGGAATCGCCAACCACTCGATCGACCTGGCTGCTCGCACGCATGAAGCCATGATCAGCCAACTGGCCGCGCAACACCCACCTCTGGGTGCCATCGACGTCGCCACCGCCGAGCGAGAAGGCCGTCGTACTCGCGCTGTCGAGAGAGGAGCCGATGAACGGGGCCAGTGTGAGCAGGCTCACCTCACCGGCAATATTGGAGAAGCCGCCCAGGTCGGCAGTCGGGGCTCTCATTCGGCCGGCATCCAGGGGCGCCGAGGGAACTCCGGGAACCGGCGCGTCTTCAGAAGTCGGCACAGCCGTGGGCTCGCTTTGGCGCAGGACATCCCGCACGCGCGGGCGGAACGCCCACCCCAGGTCGAGTGGGGCTGCCGCGGAGAGCAGAGACGTCAGCTCGGTCTCGGCCCGGAGCTGCAGGCTCAACGGTTCTTGTCGTGGCACCACGACACCGGGCAGCACGGCGTTCACGAAGCCGAGGCTCTGTGCCATCAGTGTATAAATGCCAGGAGGAAGATCCGAGAGAACGAACTGGCCTCGAGTGTCCGATACGGTCACGGAACGCGCGCCGTCCGGCAACACAACGGCAACGAGGGCACCGATGAGCGGCAAGCCAGAACCGTCGTAGATCAAGCCCTTGAGCTCAGAGCCCGCCACGGAGGAAGGGCCGTTCGAGGCGCGCTTCTCATGGACACCGGCCAAAACCGGTTGTGCCGCCACAAGGCACACGAATGCCGCGAGCAAGAGGACCGGATAGGCACGGATACCCGTGCGGGCTGCCTGCGACATGCGATTCATTTTGATCAACGCCCCTTTGCACACGACTGTACCACCGTAAATCGCGCGCGAGCAACAGTGGCCAGACTTTGGCGGTGTCAGGGAAATCACGCCGTATGGCCTGGCCTCGCGCTTGTTTCTACGCCGGGGAGCGCTCGTTTGAAGATCGCCGGCGACCCCATGCAGGCCACGGGAATCGCCTCCTACGGATATCTTACAGGGCCACCCCGCTTGACGTCACGGCCGATCGGCGCCTAGCTTGGCCCTGTGACTACCAAAAGCAAGAAGAAGACCAGACTCTTCCTTATCGACGCCAGCGGGCACATATTCCGCGCCTACTACGCCATTCCCGAGCTCTCGAACTCCACCGGGATGGCAACCAACGCTGTCTTCGGGTTCACGAACATGCTGCGACGGCTGCTGCGGGAGGAGGCTCCAGACTATGTCGCCGCCGCATTCGATCCGCCAGGCCCTACCGTCCGGCATGAGCTTTACCCGGAATACAAGGCCTCACGGGACGAGACGCCCGAGGACCTGATTGCACAGTTTCCCTACGTCCGGAGGGTTTGCGAGGCTCTACGCGTGCCCGTCCTCGAAATCGAGGGCTACGAGGCCGACGATGTCATAGGTACGATGGCGTTGAAAGCTCGGGAGCGGGGCATCGAGACGGTGATCGTCTCGGAAGACAAAGACCTCCTGCAGCTCGTGGGCGATGGCGTAACCATGCTGTCCGAGCGCGGCGGGCGCAGCACGTACGACACGACCCGCGTCGCCGACAAGTACGGCGTGCTCCCCGAGAGCATCCCTGATCTGCTGGCTCTCATGGGGGACAGCGTCGACGACATCCCCGGCGTCAAGGGGATCGGCGCGAAGGGCGCCCAGATGATCCTCGGGGAATACGGCGACATCGAAACTGCCATCGAGCACGCCGACGAGATCACCCGCATGAAGTACGGAGAAAAGCTGAAGGCCGACGCCGACATGGCGCGCCTTTCCAAGCAGCTCGCCACAATTTTCACCGACTTGCCGTTGGAACTCGATCTCGATGCCCTGCGAGTCCAAGAGCCCGACCGTGGTGTGGCCCGCGAGCTCTTCTCTGAGCTCGAATTTCGCACCCTGACGGAAGAGTTCACAGACGTCGGGGCCGAGGAAACCGAGTACCGAACGCTCGCGGGAATCGACGACCTGAAGGCCGCAATCGAGAACATTCGAAAGGCTGGGCGGGTCTCTTTCGATCTCGAGACGACGCACATCGAACCGACGCAAGCGGAAATTGTCGGCGTGGCTTTGAGCTGGGAGCCTGCCACCGGTGCCTATCTGCCACTGACCCACGACGGCTTGCAGGCCGATAACGCGATGAGCGTGGGCGAGGCATTGGAGCTGTTGCAGCCGGTGCTGGCCGATTCATCGATCGACATCATCGGGCAGAACTTGAAGTACGACCTCGTCGCTCTGAAGCGGTACGACATCGAGAACGTGCACGTCACCTTTGACACGATGATCGCCTCCTATTTGGTGAACCCGACGCGGACGGGGCACGGCCTCGATGGACTGGCCATGGACTTCCTCGGCGTCAAAATGGTGAGCTTCAAGGACGTTCTGCCCAAGAAGGGGGCGACCTTCGCCGAGGTACCGATCGATGTCGCTACCGAATATGCAGCCGAGGATGCTGACGTCGCGCTCCGTCTCGCGGACATTTTTGCGCCCGAGCTCGAAGCGCAGAACCTGACCGGCCTGTACCGCGACCTCGAGCTCCCGCTCATGCGCGTGCTCGTGGACATGGAGTGTCGCGGTGTTCGCATCGACGCCGATTACCTGGCGAATATGGGCAAGCAGCTCGGCCGCGAGCTCGACGTGCTGCGCGAGAAGATCTACGCGGGCGCCGGCGGCGAATTCAACATCAATTCTCCGAAGCAGCTCGCCGAGGTGCTTTTCGACAGGCTCGGTCTGCCGAGCGGTGGCCGCACCGCCAAGACGGGGAGTCGTTCGACCCGGGCAGCCGTGCTCGAGCAACTCGCCGACGAGTATCCGATTGCCCGGCAGATCATCGAATACCGCGAGCTCGCCAAGCTCAAGAGCACGTACATCGATGCGTTGCCAGCTCTGATCAATCCAAGAACCGGCCGGGTGCACACCTCCTTCAACCAGACAGTCGCGGCCACCGGCCGCTTGAGCAGCAGCGACCCGAATCTGCAGAACATACCGATACGCCGCCCCCTCGGTCGTCAGATCCGCAAGGCTTTCATCCCTGCCGACGGCAACGTGCTGATGACCGCCGACTACTCGCAAATCGAGCTTCGCATCATGGCCCATCTATCGGGCGATTCGCGCCTGTGTACGGCCTTCCGCGAGGGGGTAGACGTGCATCGCGCCACCGCGGCCGACATCTTCGGTGTCGCGCCCGAGGAGGTGACTCGTGAACAGCGAGACCGTGCCAAGGTCATCAACTTCGGCATCATCTACGGCATGGGATCGCAACGCCTCGCGCGGGAGTTCGAGATCAGCCAGAAGGAGGCGCGCGCGTTCATCGACAATTACTTCGGCATTTACGCGCAGGTGAAGAGCTGGCTCGACAACACCGTGGAGCAAGCAAAAGAAGACGCGTACGTGACCACGCTGCTGGGCCGCATCCGACATCTGCCCGAGCTCATGAGCTCACAGCGCGCCGTTCAATCGTTCGGCGAGCGCGTCGCTGTGAACATGCCGATTCAGGGCACAGCGGCGGACATGATCAAGCGCGCCATGATTACCTTGCACGCACGCCTGCGGGATGAGGGCCTAGCAGCCGGCATGATCATCCAGGTGCACGATGAGCTCGTGCTGGAGGTCCCCGAAGACGAGCTCGAGGCGACCGAGCGCGCGGTGCGGGAAGAGATGGAAGGCGCCATCGAGCTGGATGTACCCCTCGAGGTCGACATCGGTTGGGGTCCCAACTGGATGGAAGCAAAACCCTGATGAAGATCGCGATCCTCGCCGGGCCGAGGAGAAATGAGGAGGAATAGGGGCCTCACACTACTGTCGGGCTTCTTACTAGTAAGTTACTAGTAGAAGCAGAGGGACAATATGTGAGCCGCGAGAAGGTAGCGGGAAGGTCGTGACCAGCATTCGGTACGCTCGCCATTGACCCCGGGTGGCCACGTCTTCCGATCCCAGGATGCCAATCTCTCGGCA
>CALAKE010000115.1 GCA_937922775.1 uncultured bacterium
GCCAGGGAGCGCCGCGTGCTACAGGATTTCGCCCGCGCTCTCTCGGTCATAGTCGACGCGCCACAGCTGCACACGGTGATTGCCGCCCAGCTCCGCGACGTGTTCGACCTCGAGCGCCTCGCGATCGTGCTGCGTGACCAGGTGGCGGGTGGATATCAGCTCGCAGAATCTCGCGGCCTGGACGAAGCCACCGGTAGCTCTCTGAGCTGGGACGAGGGCGACCGTCTGGTGCGCTGGCTGCGTGTCAACGAGGAGCCGTTGGTACTGGCGGAGCAACCCGGAGTCGTCGAGTATCTATCGCGTGACGAGCGCCGAAAGCTCGATGCGAGCGGCGCGCAAATGGCCTTTCCCCTGGTAGCGATGAACCGCTTGACCGGCTTTCTCCTGGTTGGGAGTGAGCGGACCTTCCACGTCGCGGAACGGGACCTTCTCCTGCAGATGGCTCATCAGGCCGCTTTGGCGCTGGAGAATGCCACCCTGGTGAGTGAGCAACGGGCACGTTTGCGTCGCCTTTACCGTGCTGAGCGGCTGGCTACGGCCGGTGAGTTGGCGGCAGGTGCAGCGCACGAGATTCGCAATCCGCTGACGAGCATCCGCTCGACGATTCAACATATGCAATCATCCCTCCCGGAAGGCCACGCCGCGCGCGAGGACGCCCAGGGAATCCTCGAAGAGGTTGATCGAATCAACGGAATTCTCGAGGCGCTGCTCTCGTTCGCGCGGCCGTCCGAAGCGGTGTTCTCTCTGGTTCATCTTGATGAGTTGGTGCGCCAATCGCTGGATCTGATCGCGGCACAGGCTCGCAAGCAGGGAGTGGAAGTGGCGGTCGATCTGCCCGTCGAAACGATCCCGCTGGTCGCCGATTCCGGCCTCGTCAAGCAGGTGTTGTTGAACCTGATGTTGAATGCCCTGCAGGCGATGGAAAAGGGCGGGGACTTGCTGGTGCGTGCGCAGTCCATTCCACCGCGTCGCGGCGAGCCAGCCGAGAGCGGTGGTGCCCTCGTCGAAGTCGTGGACACCGGGAATGGGATATCGGAGGAGACGTTGGAGAGGGTTTTCGACCCGTTCTTCACCACCAAGCCGACCGGTACCGGGCTGGGGCTGTCGATCTGCTATGGGATCGTCGAACGCCACAACGGCGATATTGAAATCGAGACCCGAGAAGGCGAGGGTACAACAGTGCGTGTACGACTTGCCGGGAGCGGCAAATGAACGATTCGCCAAGACTTCTGATTGTCGATGACGAGACTCGCATCCTGTCGATTCTGGCGAAGCTATTCGACGAGGACGGGTATGTGGTCGAGACCTCATCGGATCCCGAGGCGGCTGCTGTCGTTGCCCCGGAATTCCACCCGCATGTGGCACTCGTAGACCTGGCTATGCCCGGAATCGACGGCATCGAGCTTCTCAGCCGTTTGAAGGCCGACAACCCGCGCCTGCAGGTAGTCATCATGACCGCATACGGCAGCATCAGCTCGGCCGTCGAGGCGATGAGGCGCGGTGCCTTCGACTACATCACGAAGCCCTTCGACAACGACGAGCTGCGTCTGGTGATCAGCAGAGCTTTGGGCGTGGCTCGGCTCGAGGCCCGTGTCGAACACCTCGAGACTCAGCTCGAGGCTCGCTTTCGGCCGGAAAACATCGTCGGGACGTCAGGCGCCATGGTGGATGTCTTTCAACGCATCGCCAAAGTCGCGCCCCTCGACACCACGGTGTTGATTCAGGGGGAGTCGGGAACAGGCAAGGAATTGGTGGCGCGCGCCATCCACCGCCACTCGAATCGCAAGGACGGTCCCTTCGTTGCCATCAACTGTGGGGCGATTCCCCCGAACCTCGTCGAGTCGGAGTTTTTCGGCCATGAGAGGGGTGCTTTTACGGATGCGCGTGAGCGTCGCCGTGGCCGCTTCGAGATGGCTAGCGGCGGGACGCTTTTCCTCGACGAAGTGGGTGAGCTCTCAGCCGCGGCGCAGGTTGGCTTGCTGCGCGTCCTCGAGGAAGGCGAGCTCATTCGCGTCGGGGGCGAGCGGTCGATTCCCTGCGACGTGCGCGTGATCGCCGCATCCAACCGCGACCTGGCCGAGGCGGCGAGTGGCAGAGAGTTTCGCGATGATCTCTATTGGCGTCTCAACGTCGTCGCGTTTCAACTCCCGCCGCTGCGAGACCGGCCTGAGGACATCCCATTATTGATCGATCACTTCTTGAGCAAGTACAGCGACGAGATCGGGCGTGGGATCGAGGGCATCGATGAGATGGCTCTGTCGTTGATGGCAGCTCACCGCTGGCCCGGCAATGTGAGGGAGTTGGAAAACACCATCGAGCATGCCGTCGCCCTCGCGTCGGGCCCGTTGATCAGTGCTGGAGACCTGCCGCCACGTCTGCGGGTGGGATTCGAGGTCGCGGTGGGCACGGAAAGCCCGGGAGCGGGCGGCGAAACAGAGGCCGGAGCCCACGACCTACATGGGGCCGTAACCCGCGCTCAAGCGGCAGTCGAGCGCCGGATGATTCTCCAGGCTCTCGATGGAACCGGGGGTAACCGCACTGAAGCGGCCCGCCGGCTCGGCGTCAGTCGCAAGACGCTGTTCAACAAGATGCGAGCCTTGGGTATTGCGGGTGCCGAGACGGAGTGAACCCACCGGCCTCCTGCCGATAGGGTGCCAGGCGAAGACACTGGGGTAGTCAGACCGAGATGTCCTCAGAGCCCGGAAAGCGGCGCCACTGACGACAACAAAAGACCGCCGCCAGGGCCAGTGGATGCCAGTGACGGCGGCTTGAGCTCAAACGGTCGAACCTGTTCCCGCGACTACTGGCTGGCCTCCGGCGGGAACCTCATGAGCAGTCTCTGAACAGCCTCGTCGACTCCGGCTTGCTGCTTCGCGGAGTCTTTGTTTTCGCTCACCGTGCCCTTGGCGATGCCGCGCCAGATCAGGCCGACCTCAGGGTTCGGGTCGAGGATGTCGATGATCAGGGTGGCCTCGTCATAGCGGTACGTGTTCACTGCCGTGCCGCCGCCATAGTAGGGACCCCATCCATAACCCCAGTAGCCGCCCCAGCCGCCACCGTAGTAGGTGGTGCTGACTCCGGTGATCTCATCCACACCGATGTAGTAGATGACCTTGAACGAGGGGCTGCCGCTCGATTCCGTGTAGCCCTTCGTCGCGAGAGTGGTGTCCACCGAATTCCTGATCCAGCGATCGAGAAGTTCATAGGGCAGGTCCGGGCCCGTCTCGGGCTGCTTGGCCTCCCATGCATAACTATTCAAGTCGGTGAAGTCGTACTGCACGTCATGGACACTGTCGACGCTGATGCCCGAGCAGGCGGGCAAGGCCACGACGACAACCGCGGCCAATAAAAGGCGAGAAACTCTCATGCCGGTGAATCCTCCCAAAGTTCGATCGCCGCCTTCTGCAGCGATCATTGGCGTCAGGTCCCTACGACACTGGCCTGACATCATCTCGATGAGGCAGCATCGCTTTAGACTCTAGGTCTGATTGAAGGGGCATATTCTAACCCTAACGGGGATGTCTTTGCTCGGCACAATCGCCGCGAGAAAGTAAGCGCCGCTTGACGCCCGCCCACCCAACGCAGTACGAATGGGCGGCCATCGAGCATTTGGATAGCCGGTAATGATGACTGCCGGAATGGCCGGAGTTCCCTCGATCCAGATCTGGTCGGAGCGCATGTGAGCGAAGCAGGAAGCAGCAGTAGCCCCCCTCGTTTGATTCGAGCCCTGGGCCGATGGGACCTGACAGCCGTTGGGGTCAACCAGGTCATCGGCAGCGGTATCTTCGTGTTGCCCGCCACCGTCGCCCTCCTGGTGGGTGCGCCTGCCTCAGTTTGGCCCTGGGTTGCCGCCGGCATCGCCAACGCACTTATCGTGCTCTGCTTCGCCGAGGCGGGTTCCCGCTTCCGCCAGGCCGGCGGGCCGATGCTCTACACCGCTACCGCGTTCGGGCCGTTCGCCGGCTTCCTGGTGGGCTGGATGATGTGGTTGACGAGGGTCGCCAGCCAAGCCGCCCTGGCGAACGCATTTGCCCAGTACCTCGGGTTCTTCTGGCCACAGACAGCAGAGGGCGTCGGACGCATTCTCGTCATCGCCGCGACGATCGGCAGCCTGGCCCTGATCAACTTTCGCGGGGTGAAGTGGGGTGCGTGGACGATCAACTTCTTCACCATCGGAAAGCTGGTGCCTCTAGGCATCTTCATGGTGCTCGGGATCTTCTATGTCGACTGGGGCGCCTTCGCCCCCGGTTGGGAGAGCTTCCGAGACATGTTGACCACTCACAGAGCCGGCTTTGGAGAATCCGTGCTCCTGCTGATGTTCGCCTTCGGTGGCTATGAGCTGATTACCATTCCGGCGGGCGAGGCAAACGCGCCACGCCGCGATGCGCCTCGTGCCTTGTTGTTGACCATCGGTATCGTCTGCGCCATCTATGTCCTGGTGCAGGTCATTGCTGTGGGCACGCTGCCGGACCTGGCCAACTCCCCGACGCCGCTAGCCGACTCGGCCCTGCTCTTCCTCGGCGCGCTCGCCGGCACCTTCATCGCAATCGGTGGCTTGCTCTCGATCGGTGGCAGCAATGCCGGCACGATGCTGGCTGGGCCGAGGTTGACCTACGCGCTCGCCGAGCAGCGCCAGCTTCCTGCCATCTTCGCGCATGTCCACCCGCGCTACCGGACGCCGGACTTCTCGATTCTTGTCTACGCTGGCTTTGCGCTGCTTCTAGCCCTGACCGGCACCTTCAGAGAGCTCGTCGCCGTCAGTGCAGTGGCACGCCTGGTTTTCTACATCGGTACATGCGCCGCTGTACCGGTGCTGCGCATGCGGGGCGATGCCGAGGCTAGGGAGGGGGCCTTCCAGCTACCCGGCGGCATGACGATCCCGTTCTTGGCGCTGCTGTTGAACATCGCGATCATCGCCGGCGCTGATCAGAGGTCGCTAGCCGCTGGCGGTGCCGCCATGATCATCGGCATCATGCTCTACGTCCTCGGTGTGACCCGGCGCTGAGCGGCCAGAGCCCGTGCTAAGATCGGCGAAACAACTGAGCTCGAGCTTGTTTTTCCTCCCTTGAGAAATCCCGAGAAGCCAGGCCCATGAAACGGGAACTCTTCCCTCCCCCATTGAATCGCGTTGTTACGACCCTGCTGCTTGTGCTTCTCGTCGCGGCGACGAGTAGCTCCTGCGGGCCCGAGCCTCCACCGCCGAACGTGGTGTTGATTTCGCTCGACACGCTGCGTGCGGATCATGTCGGCACCTACGGGTATCCAAAGGCGACTACTCCCAACCTGGACCGGCTTGCGGCAACGGGGATTGTCTTTCTGAACAACTACGCTCAGGCACCCAATACGGCGCCCTCTCACACGTCGATCCTCGCCTCCTTGTACCCCTCGGTTGCGAGCATTTGGGATCACGGTGGTGTGTTGGACCCCAACGTTCCGATGCTTGCTGAGACGTTCAAGGATGCGGGCTTTTCGACCGCGGCATTCGTGCAACTCCCGAGCGCGACCTACGAGCGTGGCTTCGACGTATACACGGGGCTCAGCCACGGGGCATCCTTTCGCAGGCGGGCAGAGTCCACGATGGAATCGGTCCGTGAGTGGGTGTCCGCGCAGACGGAGCAGCCGTTCTTTCTCTTCCTCCATACTTACGCCGTGCACCTGCCGTACTCCCCCTCGGAGGAGCTCGCTGAGAAGTTCGACCCCGACTACGACGGGCCGCTGAGCAACGAACTGCGTGCTGCCGTGATCGACCAGATCAACGATGGCGAGCTGGAGATCGACGAGGCCGACCTAGAGCATATCGTCGCCATGTACGACGCCGAGATTGCGGAGCTGGACCAGGATCTCGGTGC
>CALAKE010000116.1 GCA_937922775.1 uncultured bacterium
CGAGCCCGAAGAAAGAATCGTTGGTATTCACCAGCATTCCAACGGCGCTCAACCGGTCGAATCGACCCCAGGCGGCGATCTGGAAGGATGCATTCCCTCCGGGGGGAATAGGCCCCCCAGCGACAACGATCCTGGCAACGCCGCGTGCCAGCCTCAGTTCCGTCTCGAGATCCGCCGTCATCCCGTCCTCGGCCATCATGCGCAACCCGTCGGTTGCGGCGGTCCCGGCCGTGAAAACGCTTGCCCTTGCGGTGTGGGTGGCCAGCACGGGCGGACTGAATGGCTGGTCGCGGGTAAGGTTGTAGATCGTGACTTCGTATTTGGCACGCACGTCGGGTGCACCCGTTGCGGTGGTAGCGACGCTGGCAACAGCCAGAAACAACACCACTGCGATAGCGAGCTTTCTCATCTCGCGACCTCCGATTTGTGGGGAGAATGTTGGAAGACTCCGACAAGGTACACGGCGAATCTCACGCAATTATCACGAGCCGATCACATGTTGATCAAGTGGGGCCCCGGGAGGATCGCGCAGTTTCCGTGATCAGGTGTCGGCTGTGAGTCGTTGCAGATCGAAACGGAATCTGGTGCCAACGCCGAGTGAGCTCTCGCAAACGAGATCGGAGCCGTGCAATTCGAGCGCGCGCTTGGCGATTGAAAGGCCGAGGCCGGAGCCATCAGGAGCCCCAGCGCCACGGGAAGAACATCGATGAAAGCGATCGAAGATGTGCGGGAGCTCATCCTCTGGAATGCCGCTGCCGGTGTCAGCCACCTCCATCCGCAGCTTTTCTCCCCGCGGCCGGACTGAAACCGTGATCGCGTCGCCCGCCCTCGAATACTGCAGGGCGTTGGTGAGCAGGTTCTGCAGCACGCGCTCGATTACGCCCAGGTTCCCTTTCACCAGGCCTGTCTCCCGCTGGATTTCCACCTGCAGTGATATTCCCCGCTCATCGGCAGCGAGCCGAAACTCCTGAGCGATGTCCTGAACCAACTCCGCGGCTGCAAAGGTCTCCAGCTCTAGGGGCTCGGCTAGCGCGTCCAGCTTGGCCAGCTCGAACAGGTCCGCGATCATCCTGCCTAGCTGTTCGCTCTGGTTGATGGCGATCTCGAGGTACTCGCGTCTCTCCTCGGCGGACAGCGCGTCCTCCTTCATCATGAGGGTCTCCAGATAGCCCTGGAGATGGGTGAGGGGCGTACGTACGTCATGAGAGATGTTGGCCACGAACTCTCGACGCAGACGGTCGGTGGTCTCCAGCTCATCAAGCTGGCTGCGGATGCGCCCTGCCATTCTCCGAAATCCTCGCTCCAGCTGGATGATCTCGTCGCCCGACGTCAACTCCTCGACGTCACGCTCGGGTCCCTCGGCTGCCAATGTCTGTATCCCGAATTCCGTCATCTCCCCTGCAAGATCACGCAGCCTGCGGGTCAGGCGCATGAAGATCATCACTCCGCCGGCCAACGCGAGGAGAACGCTGCCGGTGACCATCCACGTGTTGGCGCGCAGGATGTAGCTGCCTTCCAGCATTTGCGCGACGCTGTCGAACTGCTCGCTGGCAAGAACAACGTACAAGTATCCGGCCAGTCGTCCATCCTCTCGCACCGGCGCCACCGAGAAGATCTTCTCAGCGTCGCCACTGCGTGGATCGTCTCCCAGGATCGGGAGCTGCTGAGACTCATCGAGGAATGCGCGGATGGCGGTCAGAGAGACACGATCGCGCACGACCCGACCGGGCGGTGCCGAGTAGGCGAGGATCCCACCATCGGGATCGAGAAGATAGACCTCGATATCGGGGTTGACGACCATCAACCGCTTGAAGATCTCCTCCAGTGCGCCTTCACGAATATCTCCTCCCTCCAGCAGCAGATGTTCCTCGACAAGGTGCTCCGCAAGCTCACGCTGTAGCCTTTGCTGCACCTCTTGGAGGTAGAGGTTGCTGGTCTCGAGAGTCAGCATGACCGTGATGACGCCCAGGACGAGCAGCAGCAGGAAGAGTGCAATCGAGAGCTTGGCATGAAGCGACCTCATGGTCGCGAGTCGTGCGCTGGGTCGAAGAAGCGATAGCCGACACCCCAGACCGTCTGAATGTAGCGCGGCTTGCCGGGATCCTCCTCGATCTTGGCGCGCAGCCTGTTGATGTGGGAGTTCACCGTGTGCTCGTAGCAGCCGGCGCTGTAGCCCCAGACCCGATCCAGCAGCTGGGCGCGCGTGTAGACATGCCCTGGATGCCCAGCGAACTGCAGGATCAGGTCGAACTCCTTTGCGGTGAGGGCGACCGGCCGGCCGGCTACTCTGACCATGCGCCTGATGGAGTCGACCTCGATATCCCCTACGGTGAATGAGTCGACCGTCCGGTTCTTCTCATCCTCGAGGATCTCCACTCGGCGCAGGATCGCCTTGACGCGCGCCACGAGCTCACGAATGCTGAACGGCTTGGTCATGTAATCGTCCGCACCGAGGTCCAGTCCCAAAACGCGATCGGTCTCTGCGGAGCGAGCAGTGAGAATCAAGATCGGCGTGTAGTCTCGGTGCTCTCTCAGGGAGCGGCAGACTTCCAGACCGTCTTGGTCAGGCAGGGACAGGTCGAGGATGACCAGGTCGAAATGATCTCTGCGCGACTGGACCAGCCCTTCCGCACCCGTGGCCACGCTCTCGATTGCGTAGCCGAGGTCTTCGAGGTGCATGGAGACGAGGCGCGAGATATGTGCGTCGTCCTCAA
>CALAKE010000117.1 GCA_937922775.1 uncultured bacterium
GTTTCGGCTAAGTCGGCCGGAGCCCTTTCTGTTTGTCGGGCCAATTCTGGTGCCCGTTTGGTGCCCGTTGGGGCCGAGACCGCGCGCTCCCCACTGCCTCTCTTCCTCCCTCATTTGATGTCGAGAAACAGGAAGGGGTGCGCCTGCGCTCCTCGCGATCCTTGACACCATCACCCTGGGCGGTCGTGGCGATCAAGGCGCGGGCGGCACTATTGCTCTGATAGGTGCTCGCCCAGCTTGCTGAGAGCTTCCGCGAAAGCAGCGGCAAGAAGAGCTTCGTTGTCCACGTCTTGCGCGTCGACCCTTTCCCGAAACACTCGGCGACCAGCTCGGTTGTAGACCTCGAGGTCGAGCCGTGCCTCCCTGTCTTCGTCATCGGGTGCTCGCTTGACGACGAGCCGGGTCGCGTAGGCTGCATAGGTGTGATCATGCACGAGCCCCAGGTCGGGTGAGTACCAAACGCCACGTCGCAGAGCTTTGATGATCTGCCGGAGGTCTGTTCTCGCGACTGGATCTCCCGCGAGAGCCTCAGGAACGAAGATCCGCGGCACCGACAAGCGCTCCTGCAGGTCGGCGGGAGCGTCTGAACGCTCGTGGAGCTGATCAAATACTTCTGCCATGTCGTGGCCGTCTATGTGCGCTTGTATGGCGTGCTCCCAAGCCGCCTGTAGATCACCGTTTAGCAACGAGAGTTGCGCGATCTGCCGATCAGCAATACCAGGAGAGTGACTCGACGCGCGCTGGAAGGCAGAGAGCGCTTCGCCGGTCCGACCCTGCTTTGAGAGTGCGCGAGCCGTGTGATAGTGCGCATCCATGAAGCCGGGGTCTGCCCAGGTTGCCTGCTGAAACATCGAGAGGGCGTCATCGAGGTGGCCAGCCTCCATGTTTTCCAGTCCCCCACGAACGGAAGATCGGGCAGCACGGGTATCTACAGCGGATCGAAAATACTGCGATGCGTGAAAGGCCTTCAGCCCTGAGGGCCGGAGCGTCACTTCCACGTCGTGCCATTGCCCCACATCCTCGTCGTTCGGTGAAGGTTCGAAGGTCACGTAGTAGTAGGAGCGTAGTCTGTTGAGGATACTGTCGAAGGTGGACTTTACGACTCTCGGCTCCCTTGCCAAGAGCAACTTCCCACCCGAGAGATCTGAGAGATCCCGGAACAGTTCGCGAATGATGTCGTACCTTTCGCTCGGGGTGTATCCACGTGACCGCCGGTAGACTGACCCAAAAGGCCGCCCCAAACGGCCGACGGCCAGAACGAAGATGGGGATGTTCGTCTCCCACGCCGCGGTGAGGACGTCTTCATATCTATGTCGGCTGTCACGGTCAATTCCATCCGTCACGACGACTAGTGCTCTTCGGTGTGCCCGGGGCCGCGCGTCGGGCAGACCTTCGGCGGGCGCTTTGCTGACATCGATTGGACCGCGTGAGTATCGTACTGAGGCAGCAACACGGCCAGAACGAGTGTCGCAAGATATTGGCATCGACATGAAAGGCGAAATTGATTCGCCAGCTTCCTTCAGCGCCCAGGCAACGGGACCGTCCGGGTCGACGGCGACAAGCCCCTCGATTAGCGCGTCGTAGACGGCGGTATGCCCGGCATAGTCACCGGTGTATGGCAGAGCCTCTCGGAGCACGGCCTCATCAGGATGACCCCAAATCCCGGGCCGTACCAGTCCATCGAAGTGGATGAGAACCACACAGTCGCGGGGCAGGAGAGAATCGAGGAACACCGATACGCCCCTGTTGATCTGCTCTTTGTACTCCCCAACACTGCCACTAATGTCTACGAGGAGAGCCAGGTCCAATGGCGTCTCGGCCGAGGAGAGCACGCTGGTGACCTTCCGTTCTTCTCCGTCCTCCCGCACGCGGAAGTCTTCGACGCTGAGGTCGTCCACAGGAAGCCCTTCCTTGTCGAGCACGCCCACGGCGAGCACAACTCGATCAACGTGACCGGAAAAGACAGGTCTTTGCTCGCTCGCATGGAGTGCCTGGGCGTGGAAGTCGCCTGACCAACATATGAGACCCAACAAGGCGACTGTGACGAGTGAGTGACTCCATACCACGCGCCACAGCGGCCTGGTTGGCTTCACATACAGTTCTCTGGGGGTGGGAGACGTGACGCTAATCATCGGCTGACGTCAGTACCGAGTTCCCAGATTTGAGGGGATCCGACCCTACTCCTGCGCTTCCGCTCCTATCAAAGACTCTGTGATTGAAGATCGTTGGCTGTGGCTAGCAGTATGGAGGGACGCACAGGTTTAGGCAGTCGTCGCGCTCATCCGTGCAGTCGCCTTCGCAAATATCTTCGTCAACCTCGCAGCCCAGTATCGCTTGATCGTAGTCGTCTTCGCAATCATTGACGCAATCCCAGTAGTTAGGATCGCCGGGCCTGCCACACTCATGTCTACACTCCAGCCTTTCGGTCGAAGCTAGGTCTTCGCACTCGACACGTGCGGCACGACAGACATCTTTGCAGTTAGCATAGTCGTCGCGACAGTCGGCTGCGCATGCGGCGCAGTCGTAGCCACCCAGAGCCGCGCTCGCACCGACACCTACGGTCACGAGCAGCACGCACATCGAAAGACCTAGAACGACCCTCTGGATCTTCAGCATTTGCGAGTTTCCTCCGTCTTGAGAGACTAGCTAGGCATCTTTCAGGACCGCCTCATACGGAATTCCAAGCGCCTCCTTTCGTCTTGTCTGCGTGAGTTGCTGCAGCACAGCGGGAGAGAAGAACCAGTGCCTGAAGCCCGCAGAAACGTCGGCTCTTCGAGTTCTCGAGGATTCGCAACGGATCAGGCCACGACATCCTCCGGGAAATGGTGGCGCAGGGATCCATGCAGCCGGCCTAGCTCCGAGTTTATGAATCGCCTCACCGGTGATTGCTGTAAGATCGGGCACCATCAAGGCCCCGCGCCAGATCCTCACCACGATTCCACCTTCGCCAATGAGGATGGTCTGAGGCACCGAAGCGATGTCGATCTTGGCCCGATCCTCCTGATCCCCAAGGACCCACAGTGGCCACTGGATTGAGTGCTCGTCAGCGTATCGTTGGGATGCGTGCAAGGGATCCAGTGAGATTCCGGAAAAGGCTATTCCTTCGGCCCGCAGGCCTTCCGCCAGAAGATCCCAATGGTCAAGGCTGCGCTCGCACCATTTGCAGGATGTGGTGAGAAAAGCGACAACGCCGCCGGCGTCAAGGAGGCCGTGAAGCATCGCCTCTTCACCGGAGAGGTCAACGAGCCCAACGTCTGGGATTCGGTCGCCCGGAGCCAGCGAAACGGAGGGGCTCGGCCCTCTCGCTAAAGCTGACTTCAGTTGTCGGTTCTGGTCCGCGAGTGCGAAGATGACGGCGGCCACGACGACGGTGAGCGACACCACCATGGCGGTGGATGCCCATCTTGGCAGAAGTGGTCGAGAGATATTCCTCACGGCATGATCCTGCTGAGGTGTCGAGGAGCCCCTAGCACCCCCCATCCCTTCAGCTCCTTGCACCGCTGACACATCCGCCCGCCACCGGTTCCGGATCGCTTGTTCTTGGGCTCGATGTTGTTGCCCTCAGTGCATCTGCTGCATACGTGGTACACGCCTGGGCTCTTCGAGCTGTGAGATGGATTCACTTGCACTTCTTGTTCTCCTTCGTTGTCGTCGAACCTGACCGGCCTGGCTGCGGGGACCAATCCGAACCAGGCCAGCCAGAGTCCACTCAGAGGGAAGACAACCTCTACTTAGAAGAAGCCGCCTACCGCCGTTTTTGCAGTGAAATCTTGAAAAGAATTTGCGAAATTTTGCATTTTCCGCTGCAAAATCGGCGTTCCGAGGCTTCTTATAGGTAGACCGCAGGAATCGAGGGAAGACTGTCTGTGACCCGGCCGTCATTTCGTGACCAACTTGGGCCAGTCTGGCGGCGGAAGTACCAGCGCTGGGTCCACTACGCCTGGCGGTTGGTCGGCTCAG
>CALAKE010000118.1 GCA_937922775.1 uncultured bacterium
CGTAATTCTTCAACGTTTCGAGATCGATCAAGTTCGGCTTTCGGCCGATTGACACGCCGAACGCCATGCCGGTTGACTACTATCTCTCATTCCCTGCTCTATCCCACCGTTCGTCTGCGTCTCCCGAAGTGCGTTGCTCCCATCGTCCGACCTGGATACACTGCGCCGCATGAGCGACATCACAACTCCCCACAATCACTTTTTCGTCGAGTTCTTCTCCCGTGGCGAGACGGCACGCGAATTCGTCACCCACTACCTTCCACCTCAGGTCGTCGCCCACATCGACCTTGACTCCCTCGAGCCCACCAAGGACTCCTTCGTCGACGCGGAGTTGCGCGAGCACCGGTCGGATCTGCCGTTTCGGGCGAACCTCAAGATCGGGCACCCCGGCTACGTCTATCTCCTCTTCGAGCACAAGAGCTGGCCCGACCGCAGGGTGGCATTCCAGTTGCTCCGCTACCTGACAGGCATTTGGGAGCACGATGACAAGCAGTCTCCCAATGCACCGTTAGGGCCTGTCCAGGAATAGCTCACGCAATCTGGGCGCCGATCCACCCCGGCTGGCTACGTTGCTCGTCAGTTACGTACCGCAGCCGGTATGCGCCCTCCTCGCGCCTTGCCAACCGGGCGCCTCGGCACCCATTTTTGCGCAACCTATCCCTGGACAGACCCTTACCCCCGATTTTCCCCGTAGTTCTCTACCACGGCCGCCGCCGGTGGCGCGTGTCGCACAGCTTCCAAGCTTTGATCGAGGATCTGCCCGCGGAGCTCGCGCCGTACCCCCCCCCCGAGTTCCGCTACCACCTCTGCGATCTTACGGCGCACACGGACGAAGAGATCCGAGGGGCGGTCACGTTGAGAACGTCCCGAATCATCGGGAAACTGTTGCGCAATGCAACGTTTTGCAAGACAGCTAAGTGCCCCAGTCCCGCATATCGCCTCCTATTTGAGAATCCTGAAAATTAGGCATGAATCGCCCGTACCACGGCTCTGATCCCAGCACGAAGTCGGCGGGCCCAACCCGGGCCCCGCTGTCGTGTGTCACAAGACGTACTCCAATTACGTTGCCGACTGGACCCCGGAGCGGTTGAGGTGAAAAATCGGCCACCGCCCATCAAACCGGATCACCTCCACGGCGTTGCCCCAAGGAGCCTTTTGCGAAAGCCGGCCAGCGCTCTTGCAATGAACTTCGCACATTTGTGGCCGAGATCGGCGATCGGTTCCCATCTGGGAACCGAGATCTCGCCCTCGTGTCGGTCGGCTCGCCGCCCATTGCGAGATCGCACTCACGCCTCGTCCTACCAGCTTTCGTCCATGGCACATCTCTTGCGGTCAATCGCAGTCCCAGCCCGGACACCAGAGGGGGGAATAGGAGTGATGCCATGAACCAGTTTCGTCTGCTGACCCTGGTCTTCCCGCTCATGCTTTTGGCGTGCCCGATCGTCGGGTGCGCCGGAAGGACCAGCGGAACGGGTGGAATCGTGAAGGAGACTCCAGATCCTTCCTTTCTTCCGAAACAGGCCGCCGCTGATCAAAACCGCACGAGACAGGCACGCAGCGACTCGAGCCCGGACCTACAGCGAGAGCCGCCGCCGGCCGGCACTGGCGCCCTGGAGAGCTCTCCAGACCGGCCGTTGGACCTCGATACCGCCGGGACATCGATCGACCGAGTCTATTTTCCGTTCGACCACTACACCCTCACCTCCCAGGCCCGTGAGATCTTGGTCGACAATGCAGAGCGCCTGCGAATGGATCGGGATGCTCGAATCCTCATCGAAGGCCACTGTGACGAGCGCGGTACGACCGAGTACAACCTGGCCCTGGGCGAGCGCAGAGCCGTGAGCGCCTTCGAATATCTGAGGGACCTCGGTGTCGCGCCGGACCGGATGAGCGTGCTGAGCTTCAGCGAGGAGCGACCACTGGACTCCGGGCACAACGAGGAGGCTTGGGCGCTCAATCGAAGGGCGGAGTTCGTGAAGGTGGAACCTTGAAAGCGAAAGGGCGAAGAGGCTTCATGCCGCGTGCTTCGGTCTTGCCCCGATTTTCGAGCTGCTGAGTTGATTTCGCTATTTCAGGAGATGACCGTGCACCTAACGTTGGTGGTACTCGGGCTGACGATCGTCGTCGGCGCCATGATTGGCTGGAACGAGGAGGCGGCATCCGAGGTGGATCTGGAGACGAAGCCGCTCCATGGCGTCCGCGAGTGAATAACGACAATGGGAGACTCGATCCGGAACCGGCAACGTTTCACGAGCTTCCCGTAGGCTCTGGTTCGAGCTCTATCTGGGGTGCTACGATTGCGGTCACCGGGGTTCATATGACCTGCGCTGCCGAGGCCTCGAGCCGCGCCCGAAGTCGGTCGCTCATAATGACCCATCTCCATTGACGCTTTCTATGAAAGCGGCTCTGCTCATCCCGCTCTTGTCCTCGTTGCTCCTCTACGCATACCACTACCATTCCCCGGAGCGAGTCGCCACGGTCCGGGACCGCTACATCGCACCTAAGGTGGTTCCAAATGAATGAGTGCGGTCGGCCCGGTGGGGAATGCCAATCTGTACGCAATGGTCGATGCCATCTCTCGCCAGCGCAACGACATCCTGCAACACCGATGGCCGCGCAATTGCCGAACTCTCGAGAACCAGGGACCCATTGGCTTTGTCATCTGGGCCGAAGCAAAGAGACGTGTCGCTACCCCCTGGAGATCCCCAGCGGAGAACAGTCAGGCTTTAAGCCCAAGGGCGAGGTGACCATAACGGCGGGGGGCACGAGCAGCGTCACGGTCGAGTTCGACCTGCGGAAGAACATGGTTGACCCTCAGAATCTCAACGACATCGCCTACAAGCTCAAGCCGACCGGCCTTCGCCTCGTCGACAACGCAGATGTGGGGACCATCACGGGCACCGTGGCCAGCGAACTTCTGGACCCGCCCTGTTCTTTGGCCACGGCTGCCGTCTACCTCTACGAGCGTGTCGACGAAGTTGACTCGTTCGTGCCTGACGACATTCATCCACAGAACGAGGCGTACGTGACGAGCGTGCCCGTGCTTGCGCAAGCGGGTGGAGAGATGACGTACGGATATACGATCGGGTTCGTTCCGACAGGCACCTACGCGGTGGCGCTCACCTGTGAGGCCGACCTCGACCACCCGGAAACGAATGAAGACCTGATCTTCGTAACCGAGGCCGACGGTGTGGTCGTCGAGACGCAGGAAACCACCGCGCAGGGTTTGTGACCACCCCCTACGGGCTAGCACAGTCCCTCCTATTTGAAACGGTTTCGGCCCGCGATGAGCGGGCCGTTTGCTGTTGCAGAAACGGTCGACTTCTGAAGATTCGACCTCTCGGTCGATTTTGTTGCGCTCCGCAACCTTTTTGAAAGGTCCACCCCTCTCGTGCCGATTGATTTCAGGAGACAACCTGCCGATGCCCCTCTGCAGG
>CALAKE010000119.1 GCA_937922775.1 uncultured bacterium
CATGTTCATACCGCTCATCCTGATGGTCCTGGCTGGCCTTGTTGGACTGATCGGTTGGGGGATCGCCCTTGTCCTCATGGCGCTCTGGAAGAGATCGGGAAAGCGAGAAACAGAAGAGGACGACGCCGAGGAAACGTCCGAGAAGAGTCAGGCGCCGTGGCTACTCATCCTGGCCATCATTATCGCCATCTTGACTCTCTACGTGGTCGTTCGGCTGGCATGGGAGGCTCGTTACTTCGGTGCAGGGGGGCTGTAGCCTGCGCGTTTCGAGACGGACTGGCGCAAACCCGGGGTGAATCCGAGGCCTCCCGGGCTACCGGCCGTGAGCGCGGAAGAGTCTACGCTGATATCACCGTTCTAGGCAGCGATTCGACGGCGCTTGCTACCCGATAATCTCCATTCCTTTCGAATGCAGCAGCGCGTTCAGATTCGCCACCTCGTTCGCCAGCAACTCGTCGATCGCGCTCAGGTGCTCCGCCAGTCGATCGCGCAGCAGTTGATGGGCCTCCACATCCTGGTCCGTCGGCGGGAAGTCCGCCACCGAGACATTGCGACTGAGGTAGCCGAGCTTCTGGAGGAGCTGGGCCCCGAAACGTACGCCGTCCTGGCCCTGGCCTGTGAGACGCAGGTCGACCATGATCATCTGCAGATCCTCGAGCTCCTGTGCGAGCTCATCGACAGCATCGAGGACCTCTTGGTTCTCCCCGAACCGGGCCAGGTTCTCGAGCTGAACCCGGAGGACCTCGACCCGGCGCACGGACTCACCGGCTTTGACCACGTCCGCGCGCACCTCTTCCAGGTAAGCGACTTGAGCCGCGATGTCGGCCTCGCTTCCGGCGGTGTTGGGATCCTTGAGCACAGTCAGCGATCGTGTGAATTCCTGGCCGTCGACCTTCAGTCGCACCGTGTATTCGCCGGGGGGCCGGAGGATCGAGATGCGCGCTCCGCCCGGGGCAGGCCGCCCTTCCGTTCCTACCTGAAGGTGTGGCGCGTACATGTAGCCCGTGAGGAGCATGATGGCCGTGTTGGGTTCATCACGGAGATCCCAGTGGAGCCGGTTCACGCCGGCCTCGTTGGTTCCTTCGAGCGTGCGGATGACCGCACCTGACGCGTCGAGGATCTCGATGGTTGGGGCAGTCTCGGCCGGGGCCGCGAGCCAGTAGTTGATGGAGGCCCCGTACTCGGGGTTTTGCCCGGTCGTGGGATCATCGTACGGAGTAGACGGCCTCGTGATCTCGCGGAAACGGTAAGCGTCACGAGGCGCGAACAAGTGTGCCGCTGACGCCAACACTTCAGGGGTGAGTTGTTGGATGGGGCTCAGGTCGTCGAGGATCCAGAATCCACGACCGTAGGTCCCGACGACCATATCGTTGAAGTGTTCCTGGATCACGATGCCCGAAACCGGCGCGTGAGGCAGGTTGTTCTGCAGCGGCTGCCAGTTGTCGCCGTCGTCGAACGAAACGTAGATGGCATTCTCGGTGCCTGCGTACAGCAACCCCTGTCGCACCGGATCCTCGGCGATGACCTTGGTATAGCTGAGCATGCTGGGTGGGATGCCGTCGGTGATCTTCTCCCAGCTTTCCCCGTAGTCCCGGGTGCGATAGATGTGCGGATCCCGGATGTTGACCTGGTGACCGTCGGCGGCCATATAGGCGGTGCCGGCGTTGTACCGGGACGGTGCGATGCTGCGCACGGCAATCCACTCCGGCAGGCCCGGTATGTTTCCGGTCACGTTGGTCCAGGTCGTGCCGCCGTCTCGCGTGATGTGAAGCAGGCCATCATTGCTGCCGGCCCAGATGAGGTCCGGCTCGATGGGTGACTCGGCGATGCCGAAGACCGTGCCAGCGTACTCAACGCCGATGTTGTCACCGGTCAGGCCGCCGGAGAGCCCCATCCGGCTCTGATCGTTCAACGTCAAGTCGGGGCTGATGACTTCCCAGCTCTGGCCGCCGTTCCGGGTTCGGTGCACGTGCTGGCTGCCCACGAACACGGTGTTGTGGTCGTGCGGTGAGATATGAAGCGGCGCGTCCCAGACAAAGCGGTAACGAACACCGGACGCAGCACCACGGCTTTGCTCGGGCCAGACCTCGACGCTGCGGTACTGTCGCCGGTCCTCTTCGTAGCGGACGACGATGCCGCCCACCATTCCCGAGCCCGAGGCCGACGACCAGACGATGTTGGGGTCGGTCGGATCGGGTGTCGCCCAGCCGCTTTCACCGCCACCTACGTGATGCCACATGCCCCTGGGGATACCCCGGCCTCCGAGCCGGCTGTTGCTGGGGCCACGGTAGGTGGGCTCGTCCTGCTTGTTGCCCAGGACGTTGTAGGGCACCGCGGTGTCGGCGGTCACGTGATACATCTGCGCGTTGGTGAGGCGCTGCCGGAACCAAGTCTGCCCGCGGTTGTTCGAGATGGACAGGCCCTGGTCGTGGGCAACGATCATCCGGTTGCCGTTGCCGGGGTCGATCCACATGTCGTGGTGGTCGCCGCCGGGCGCGCCAGATCTGGGCACGGTCGTAAGGCTGCGCCCACCATCAAGGGTCTTCGCGAACGACGCTGTAAGAAAGTACGCCTCGTCCGGGTCATCGGTGGAAACCACTACGCGTGAGTAGTAGTGAGGCCTGCCCATGGCGCTCCGATTTCGCGTGACCAGGGTCCAGGTGTACCCACCGTCGTCCGAGCGCCAAACTTGTCCATCCTCGGTGGGCTCGCCGTTCCAGGGGATGCCGTCACCGGTCTCGAACATGGCGAAGATGCGCTGGGTATTCGACGGCGCGATAGCCACCGCCACCTTCCCCACCGGCTTGGTGGGGAGCCCGTTTCCCTCGAGCCGCGTCCATGTGCTTCCACCGTCGCGGGAGACGTGGAGGCCGCCGCCCGGTCCACCGCTGAACCGACCCCATGTGTGGATCTCGAGTTGCCAGGTTCCCGCGAAGATCACGCGGGGGTTGGACGGGTCCATGGCGATGTCGGAGCAGCCGGTGTTTTCGTCCACGAAGAGGACGTGTTCCCAGGTGGCGCCCCCGTCGGTTGTCCGGAACACGCCGCGCTCGGGTTGCGGTCCGTAAGCGTGCCCCAGAGAGCAGACAAGGACGATGTCCGGATTCGAAGGGTGGATCGCGAGGCGGGGAATGCGACCCGTGTTCTCCAAACCCATGAGGGTCCAGGTCCGACCGGCGTCGGTCGACTTGTAGATTCCCTGCCCCAGAGAGATGTGGCTGCGGATCTTGCCTTCTCCAGTGCCGGCCCAGACCACGTTGGGATCGCTTTGCGCAACGCCCAGGGCGCCGATCGACTGGACGGGCTGACCGTCGAAGATGGCCTCCCAGTGGACCCCCCCGTCGGTGGTCTTGTAGACGCCGCCGGAAGCCGCGCCCACGTAGTACGTGTTCGGATCGCCCGGAATGCCTGCGGCCGCGCTGAATCGGTTCCCCTCTGGGCCGATGTAACGCCAGGTGAGCGCCTCGTACGAGTCGGATGTCTGTGCGCTGGCCGGCAGCGGGCCAACAAGGGTGAGGGCGGCTACCAGAACGAGGGCAGGAAGTAGCAGCGGGGACAGGGCGCGCATGGAAATCTCTCCTACGTTGAAGACTTGGATGGATCGGCCTGGGTCCTTCAACGCATCACGGCCTGACACCCGCTCGCCTCACGTCCCGTCGAAAGACCCAGGCTAGAAATATCGGGATTGGAGGGTATCCGCAAGGGTCGAGCAGGATGGAGGAATCTCGGAGTCAGACGCGGCGCAGGCATCAGGACGGACAATCGGGCCCACCCGTAGACGTACGGCGACATTCGTGCAAAGGTAACGCACCCCCAGAAAAGCTGAAATCAACGATCTCATCGAGGGTTGATGGCGACCTGTAACGGTGAGCTTTCAGGGGGTGATTACAGCGCGGAGGAGGGACCGCGCTCGCGCCTTCGATTCGCGGAGGCGAGCCTGGAGCAGGAGGGAGACATGCCGGAACCACGGATGGATACCGCTCGAGCCGACGCCTTCATGGACCAGCTCGTGACCATGCTGAACAGTGGCGCCTTGGCGCTGATGACCTCGATCGGTCATCGGACCGGGCTCTTCGACTCCATGGGCGAGATGCCCCCATCGACGAGCGAGCAGATCGCTGCCGCTTCTGGCCTGAACGAGCGCTACGTGAGGGAATGGCTTGGCGCCATGGTGGTGGGTGGCATCGTCGAGCATTCGCCCGAGGGCAAGCTCTACTGGCTTCCTCTCGAGCATGCCTCGTGCCTCACGCGGCAGTCAGAGATTGAAAACCTGGCGGTCTATGCGCAGTACATCTCGGTGCTCGGCGGCGTCGAGGACCGCATCATCGATTGCTTCCGCAATGGCGGGGGGGTGCCCTACTCGGAGTACAACCGTTTCCACGAGGTCATGGCCGAGGACAGTGGGCAAACCGTAATTCCGGCCCTGATCGATTCGATCCTGCCGCTCGTACCGGGTCTGAGGGAGGCCCTCGAGCAAGGCATCGAAGTCCTCGATGTTGGTTGCGGTCGTGGTCGTGCGATCAATCTCTTGGCAAAGACCTTCCCTAACAGCCGCTTCATAGGCTACGACCTGAGCGAGGAGGCGATTGCTGCCGCCATGGCCGAAGCGGAGACGACCGGAGCGCGCAACGTGGCCTTCGAGGCCAAGGATCTGACGCACTTCCCAGTCGAGGAGGAGTTCCATCTCATCACCGCCTTCGATGCGATCCACGACCAGGCGCGTCCCGACACGGTGCTTTCCGGCATCGCCGCCGCGCTGAGACATGGTGGAACATTCCTGATGCAGGACATCGCCGGCTCGAGCCACGTTCACAACAACGTCGAGCACCCGATCGGCGCCTTTCTCTACACCATTTCCTGCATGCACTGCATGTCGGTGTCGCTGGCCCAGGAGGGTGCCGGTCTCGGGGCCATGTGGGGCGAGGAGAAGGCTCAGGAAATGCTGCAGCAAGCCGGATTCAGCAATGTCGAGGTCAAGAGCCTGCCGCACGACATTCAGAACAGCTATTACGTCGCGAGCAAGAGCTGAGGGTCGAAGGCCGGATCTCACACCTTCTTCGTCTTCCATTTGCCCCGGCGGAAGAGCACACCGCTGACCACTGCCAGGGCGCCGAAGGAGATTGTCATGGCGATGTACACCCCAACGGGTCCCCAACCGAGGGATATCGCCATTACGTAGGCGGCCGGCAGCTCGAAGAGCCAGAAGCAGAACAAGTTGATGACCGTCGGTGTCCAAGGTGCGCCGGCGCCATTGAACGACTGTTCCAACACCATTCCGTAGGCGAAGAGCAGAAAGCCGCTGCTGACGATCCTCAGGCAGAGGATGCCCTGGCGCAGGGGTTCGGGCTCCGTGGTGAACAAGCGCACGATGCCGGGCGCGAAGATCAAAAAGATCAACCCGACGATCCCCAGGAAGATCATGTTGTAGAAGCCGGCGATCCACACCGAACGCTCGGCGCGATCCGGCTTGTTCGCACCCAACGATTGCCCGACCATCGTGGCGGCGGCGTTGGCCATGCCCCAGCTCGGCAGCAGAGCGAAGATGATCAGCCGGATGCCGATCGTGTAGCCCGCCAGCACCTGGTCCCCGAAGCCGGCGAGAATCCGGATGAGGCCGACCCAACTCGCCACGCTGATGAAGACCTGCAGCGTGCCGGCGGCTGAAAGACGAATGACACGCAGCATGATGGCAGGGATCACCTGCAGATGCTCCGCGCGCACTCTGAGCCTGCCGCTCGAGCGGGCGAGCAGGTAGAACTGTGCCAGCACAGCGGTCCCGCGGCCCAAGTTCGTAGCGATCGCGGCCCCCGTCACACCCATCTCGGGGAAAGGGCCGAGGCCGAGAATCAGGACTGGATCCATGATGATGTTGATGCCGTTGGCGAGCCACAACACGCGCATGGCGACAACCGCATCACCGGCGCCCCGGAACGCCGCATTGATCAAAAACAGCAACAGAACCGTGGCGTTGGCACCGAGCATGATTTGGGCGTAGCCGGCGCCGTCGCGAATGACCTCATCGGACGCTCCCATGAGTCCCAACAGCCGCGGCGCGTAGGTTGCCCCGAGAACGCCCAGCAGTGCCGAGACGATCAGGCCGAGCACCACCGCCTGTACGGCGGCGCGAGCGGCACCATCGCGGTCGTGTTCGCCGATCCGCCGGGCCACCACGGCAGTGACCCCGATCGAGAGACCCATCGCCATGGTGTAGATGATGGTTAGCAGCGATTCGGTGAGCCCGACCGTGGCCACAGCCACCGACCCGACGCGGGAGACGAAGAACACGTCGACGACCGCGAAGATCGACTCCATGGCCGTCTCCAGGACCATCGGCACGGCCAGCAGTAGGATCGCCCGGCCGACGGGGCCGACGGTGTAGTCCTGCTCGGTGCCGCGCACGGCGTCGATCAGGTCAGACGCAAGACGACGCACCGCCGACGTATGGGTGCCGCCCGCCTCGGCCGAGCCGGCATACTGAACTTTCTTGTCGTGAATTTCACTCATTCTGAGAACGTAATCCTCTCCTCGCATGGAAGCTGTGCGGCACGAGGAGGTTCGGGAACAGAGACTTCAGCGAATCCTTGCGACCCGCTGGTACCGACC
>CALAKE010000120.1 GCA_937922775.1 uncultured bacterium
GCCGAAGCGAGAAGACCGCGAGCACCCGTCATCAGGACTGCACCGATGCGGAGGGTAACGATCGCCTCACGGACGGACACATGCATCCATCAGCCTCCCCCCGACACAGCGCCTCCTAGGGTCTGCCGTCGCCTTGCGGCCTCTCCTCGCGATTTCGATCTAGAGGCTCGGGGCTCTCCGCCACGGCAACCTCGGCATACCACTCCAGACCCAGTGCTCCCGGAAACACGGTGAGCGAGAGGTAACCGTTTTCCGGAGGAAGCGCGGAGAACTCTTCCGCGTTCCGCGTGATGCCATAGAGCGAATCATCCCGCCACGATCGAACGATGGCACGATAGGTCGTGGACCACTCCTCGATCGGAGACTCTTCTCCGATCAGCTTCCGCAGAAGCCACCCCTTGCCCGAGGCGAGTGCCGATTCCTGCTGGAGCCTCACCACCTCGACCGTCACCCGCCGGTCGGGGCCCTGGGGGCCTGTGCCGTTCCACCACAGAATCGGACCGGAGCTCCCCAGACAGAAACCGAAGAACGACAGGAAGCCGACCACCGCAGTGCGCGCGGCGCGCTGGATGCTCTTGTGCAGCAACAGGTAGGCGATCGCAGTGTAGATCAGCGAGAGAGCAGCTCCCGCGAGGGCCATCAGTGCCAGGAGCTGGCCGTCGCGAACCGTCGGGTACATATCGTAGACATACAGAATCGCGAGGATGCCGGTGGCCATCAGCAAAAGAGGAACGACGAACAGAATTGTGAGCGTAGCGCGTACCCGCGGCCCGTGAAGAACGGGCGCGCTCAAGTGAAGCGCGTTCTCCGCTGACGTCGCGAGCTCCGAGAGCCTTCCCGCCGCCAGCCGCACGCGGTCGGGGAGCCCGTCGACCTCTCCTTCATCCCAACGGTGATCATCGGCCTTCCAGGAGAAGTCGGGCCAGAGGGCTCTGAGCTTCCTCTTCGAGAGCTCGACGCGAGTGAATCCAAGCGCCGCGAGCCCCTCCAGCCGCTCAAGAACGCGCCGGTCCGACGCGAGCGCGACCAACTGGCCGGGGTCCTCGGAACGGACGTGCCAGCCCGCGAACGGCGCACCCCGGGCAACAGGTTCCCTGTGCTTGCACTCGTCATAGTGGGATGCGCTGGCCGGTCGGGTCAGTCGGAAGTCGCCCGGAAGGTCCGATCCGAGGGTCAGCCGAAGCTCCTCGGGTCTGTCGTCGCGGGTTACCTGGGCATCGAGGACGACCCGGTGGCCCCCTACCATGAGGTCGATGCGGGTGTCTCGCCGGGCAACGCCGAGCCGTCTCGCAAGGCGCTCGAATAGCCCGCGGGCCTCGCGGCGACGCGAATGCAGATACCATTGCCCGATCAGGAACAAGGTAGCGATGACGATGATGACTACGAGCAGCCTACTCATCGCGCCTCCGGTGACGGATTCCGCTTGCGGAGTCTACACCGTGCCGTCCCCGAGGAGGGTCCGTCGGCCAGATGAGGTACGGGCCTGTTCGTCGCCACGCACCATCCGTCCCGGCCAGCCGTCATTGACCAGAGCGTCCAGCGGTACCACGCTCGAACCCTCCCGGAGGGGGATCGTCGAGGGACGTGGCCTCGATGTTTCCGTTCTCGCGGTGTGGCGGAATCTCCGGAAATACAGGAGCTACGTCCCTACCGGTCATGCCCGTCGGAGGGGCTACCCGGGAGCCACCGGTCAGAATCCAGCCTCGACATCGCTCCAGACCTCGAGGAGCACATGAACGATTGCGTGTGGCCGGTCAGCGCCGCGACGGATCGGTACTCTCGCGGCAGGCCGATCCGCTCCGCCTTTCCGTCCTTTACTCGGTTCCCCTCCAGTCGGCGAGAACGCCAGCGCTCCAATGAGCATTGCGATCCCGATGACATTCGACGGTACAACTGGAGGGCATGCCGGCATCCAGGGCCACGGAGGGGTCGAGAAAGCGAAAGGTGTGGATGTGGACGTGGTGCTGCGCGGGCGCGAAATTGGTTGGGGACATGTGGCAGTCGACACAGCTGGCTCTTTTTCTCCCGGGGTGCGTGCGCTGCACACAGTCTGCCGTCGCCGTGGAACCGTGACAACCGCGACACAACGCGGAGCTTTTCCTTCGAAGGGAGTGCTCGTTGTCGCATCCGTGCGGGTTGTGGCAGTCGATGCAGCGAACACTTGCCTCGTGGTGGCGGCTCTGGACGAAGCCCTGGTACTGCATGTGGGGCAGACGCTCGGTCCCGTCCGGTCAGAAATGCTGAATCGTCGAGCCGGCCCGCGGTTCCTCCAGATCGTACAGCTCTTTCAGGGGAGTTCCAGGCCTGAAGCCCACCGGATAGGGGTGGGCAGAGGTCTTCGATCTGCCCCTGGAGTGGCACGAACCGCAGATCTCGGTGGCAAGTTCGGAGCCCAGTTGGGCGGGCTGGGCGGTGGTGGGTTCGCTCCCTTCGCTCGCCAGGTGGGCTGTCACGTCGCCGTGACACGCCACGCAGGAGACGTTGGCCTCCTCGAAGATGCCGGCTGTGGGGTCAAACCCCGACGTGTGGCAGCCAGCGCACAGATCCTCCCAGGTGCCCTTGGACCTCCGGACGCGTTCAAGCTCTTCAGGGAGCGCGTCCCAGCGCCTGCCCTTCAGCTGCCATTGCCCCGGAAGTAACCGGTGACCGTCCGGATCGCGGTGAAATGGGACCTGTCTCTCCAGGACCCCGATCACCAGTGCCACGTCGTCCCGGGAAAAACGCCCCTCGACGTACTCTTGCCAGCCGTGGATCTTCTTTCCCCAACGGGCTCGCACGAGTCGCCCGTTCGTGGAGGGATCGATCAAGGAGTGGCTGTGGGGGTGGTCAATCCAGAGAGAGAATTGAGAACTGTGACAGGCGGCACACTGTCGGGAGACGGACCCGGCCACACTCGAGGCGAGCGTCAGGCCGATCGTTCCTCTTCGGACGGCCTCTCCCCAGACCGGGTCGGCCCGGAAGACCCCGAGGAGCAAAACGAGCGCAAGGAACTGCCCC
>CALAKE010000121.1 GCA_937922775.1 uncultured bacterium
TCCGGTCTCACGTGTCGGGCAAAGCACGGCGGATTCTACCCCTCTACCCGCCGGGTATACAGGGTCTCAACCGGTCTCAGCCAGGAAACTCGGTGGTGTTGCCGCCACACACGAGGACCCCAACTCGCTCGCCGGGGGTGGGGCGATAAGCGCCCGAGACAATCGCGGCCATCGCCGCCGCACCACCGGGCTCTGTCAATACTCGCAAACTGTCCCAAAGTGTGAATCGCGCATGCCGAATCGCGTCGTCCGTTACGAGAACAGATTCCTGAACAAACTCACGGGCAACGGAGAAGGGAATATCGCCTACCCGTCGAGCACCGAGTGAATCCGCGGCGTAGCCACCCACCTCGACTTCGACCGGTCTGCCCGCCTCCAGCGCGGCCGCCAGCGTGGGAATTGACTCTGGCTCTACCGATACAACCTTGGCGTCACCGCGATACCAGGCGGCCACGCCGGCAATCACCCCACCGCCACCGACCGCTACCAGCACGGTATCGAGATCGGGAGCCTGGCCAGCTAACTCCATGCCCAGGGTTCCCTGCCCCATTACCGTCTCGGGCTGATCATAGGCATGCACCAGCAGGGCGCCGGTTTCAGCGGCCTTCTCCAGCATCAAGTCATAGGAATCGTCGTAGAACTCGCCGGCGACGTTGACCACAGCGCCATTCCTGCGCATTCGCTCGGCCTTCACCGGCGGCGACGACTCAGGCACGAAGATCTCGGCACGGTACCCCAACCTCTGTCCAACGTAGGCGACGGCCTGTCCATGGTTGCCGCCTGAGGCAGTGATCAAACCTGCCTCGGGGATCTTCTCCGCTGACAGGACGCGATTGAAGGCGCCGCGCGGCTTGAACGAACCGGTCACCTGCTGCAACTCGAGCTTCAGGGTGATCGACGCGTCAGTGCCGAAGGCTCCGCGTTCGAGCTCCATCACCGGTGTCACCCGGACATAGCCCTCGATACGCGCAGCGGCCGCCCGGATGTCGTCGCGGTCGATCACGGCTGTCTCGCCTCCTATTTCTCCGTCTTGCCCTTCTCCCAAGCCAGAATGCCCTCGGTCATCCAGGCAGGAGCCTCGGCACCCTTCAGATAGTGATCGAAAAACTGCTGCATCCTGATGGTCCAGTCCTTCTGATTCGGCCGTTGGCGCAACCCGTGCGCTTCCCCGTTGTAGTTGAACATCCATGCCGGCTTTTCGAGCCTGCGCAGTCCCATCATCAGCTCGATGCCCTGATACCAGGGAACGGCTCCATCCTCATCGTTGTGAATCATCAGGATCGGGGTCTGGATCTTGTCGGCCCAGAAGATCGGCGAGTTCTCGATGTAGCGCAGCGGAACCTCCCAGAGACTGGCCCCCAGGCGGCTCTGTGTCTGCTCGTACTGGAACTGCCTCACCATACCCGATTGCCAGCGAATGCCGCCGTAGGCGCTCGTCATGTTCGAAACCGGCGCTCCCGACTCAACTGCCGCGAACACGTTGGTCTGCGTGATCATGTAGGCGATCTGGTACCCGCCCCACGAGTGGCCCTGAATACCGACGCGATCGGAGTCGATGTAGCCCTCAGCCAGCAGCATGTTGACTCCCGGGAGCACGCACTTGAGCGCATCCTTGCCAGGATACCCAGTGGTGTACTCGATATCGGGCATCCACATGACATACCCGTTGCTGACGTAATACGCGGGATTGACCGAGGTGCCCGGCGAAGGATTCCGGTAGCGGTGCAGTCCTGTGTGCAGGGTCTCGTAGATGTAGACCATCAGTGGGTACTGCTGGGCAGAATCGAAGTTCTCCGGCTTGATGAGGATCCCCTTGAGAGGCATCCCGTCGGAGCTGTAGAAGTCGCGCAGCTCAGCCGTGCCCCAAAGGAGTGGATCCATCTGGGCGCCGAGATGCGAAACCCGCTTTCCGATAAAATCCATGCCGCTGACCCACAGGTCCGGGTATTCATCGAAGCGCGACTGCGTGTACATCAGAGCATCCGCATCCTCCGCCTTCACCGGGGCACCAAACGCGTGGTCGGCCATGATGATTTCGGTAGGTGCATCCGTACCACTGACGCTGTCCCACCAGAACCCGGTGGCCATGGTGTTTTCGTTGGTAGTTCGCAGCATGATTCGATCGGTTGGATCGATGCTGTCCTGCTCGGCGTCGAGACGCAGGTAGCGAAACGAAAGGTCGTTGTCGCGCCCGAAACCCTCCGTGATCATTCGCGCCCCAGAACCGTCGGGTGCGATCTCCCAGATGTCGTAGCGATCGTAGACCAGCACTGCGGCATCGCCCTCGGTCCACCCGGCCAGGCCGTACGAGCCCGCCGCCTGTGGGGTGTCCCAGTCCTCGCGATCGAATCGAACATCGAGGTCGGCGGTGATGTTCGTGGTCGTGCTCTGCGCGATGTCGTAGACGTACCAGTCGTAGTCGTCCATGCCGAACCAGGTGACGTACTTGCCACCGGGTGAAAGCTGGGCACCTCGAAAGATCCCCTCGGCCGCCAGTGTACGCTCACCGCTTTCCGGATCCACCACGTAGACGTCATTGAAGCTGCCGTAGTAGGAGACCTTCTTTGTGTAGGGAACGTTGGTCTGCGCCCAAGCCACACTACCGTCGTCGGAGAGCCAAACATCCGGAACCGCTTCATCGGCCAGCTTGACAAAATCACCGCTGTCGATGTGGTAGACCGACTCCCAGGTGTTGTTCTCCACCCGTTCCCTCATTACCAACTGCTGCGGTTGTGGGTAGGGGTCCTTCCAATGCCAGAGATCGAAGACCGCCTTCTCCTCGTCGTCCTCATCATCCTCCGGCTCGGAATCGGGGATTTCCTTGATCCCGAACATGACGATGCTCCCAGCCTCATTGAAGGAGATTTCAGACTTGTCACTGACCGCCATGCCGGCAGGGAATCCGGCAGTACTGCCGTGTGAAACCCACAGCGCGGCTTCGCTCGACCCCAGGCCCCATCCGTACAGATTGAAAGTTGGCGTGTCGGCTGCATAGTCGTCGCGATCGCTGACGAAGGCCAACTTCGTCTCTTCCTCGTCCATCGCCAGGCGCTTATAGTTGCCTTCTCCGGCGAGCACGGTCAGGCTGCTCGCATTCTCTGGGCCATATGCGTAGATGCCGTCAGCCGCAGGCTCATCCTCACTCGAGACGGCATAAAGCAGGTAAGAAGCGTCTTTGGTGAGCAAGTACTCGAGCACCGAGGCCGCATTCCATTCGCTGCCATCAGATAGCGAGCGCAGCGTCAGGGTCGTCCCGTAGTCCTTCTTCTTGCTGTCTTCGTCCTCCCCCTCGGCTTCCTCGCCACTCTCCTCCACGACGCCGACCTCCCCACCAGCCTGTGCCTCCTTTTTCGCCTCTTCGGCAGCCTTCTTCTGCTCGGAGGTAGGCTCCTCATGCAGATAGGCAACCCAGCCACCGACATCCTCGGGCAGCTTGAAGCTCTTGACACGCTCGACCGTCTCGACGCTGCCGTCAGCCAGATCCATGACCCCGAGCGCCGTCTTGGGCATGTCCTCTGGCTTCGTCTTCTCCTTCTTGGCCGCCTTCGTGTCAGCTTCCGCCGCGTCAATGAGAAAGACTACGTGCTGAACGTCTGCGGTGAATTCGGCCCCAGTTCCACGTGGATGACGAAACTCACGGCCGGATTCGACGTGACGCACAACCAACTCGCCGTCCCCCTCCTGCGGCGCGGCCGCATACAAAATCCAAAGACCATCGGAGGAGATCCTCTGCCCCCGGATGCTCTGCCAAGCGTCGTAGTCGTCGTGCGTAAGAGCCCGTTTCTCGTTGCCCATCTGGGCGGTGACGGGAGCCACCGTGAAACAAAGTGCAACGACAGCAAGAGCGACC
>CALAKE010000122.1 GCA_937922775.1 uncultured bacterium
TCCTCGTTGAGCACAAGGCTGCCGTCAGTGTCCAAGATGGCGCAAGGGCGCATGGGCAGGTACGCGCTTTCTCGAACCGTACCTACGATGTCGAGCAAGCCGTCCCGACGGTCATCTTGCGCAACGAGGATTATGGCCGCATCAGCCGTCTTGTCACGCACGGCCACGATGTCGAGCTCGAGTTCACAATTATCAATCGTGTTTTTCCCGAGGGGCGCACCATCTACAATGCGGTTGCCGAGATCCCAGGCACCGATCTGGCCGATGAAGTCATCATTATCGGTGGCCATCTCGATTCCTGGCATGCCTCGACCGGCGCTACCGATAACGGAACCGGCACCTCGACAATGATGGAGGCCGCTCGCATCCTCATGGCGATCGGAGCCCAGCCACGCCGCACGATCCGCGTGGCTCTGTGGACAGGCGAGGAGCAGGGTCTCCTGGGCTCCGCTGCCTATGTGGCCGAGCACTACGGTACGTTCGAGGACCCCAAGCCGGACTACGACAAATTCGCTGGATACTTCAACATCGACTCCGGCACCGGCAAAGTGCGGGGCGCTTCCGTCTTCGGACCACCCGAGGCGGCGGACATCCTGCGCGAGATCCTGGCGCCTTTCGAGGATCTCGGGGTGATGGGGGCACGTAGCAGCTCTAGCCGTCGCCGCGGCGGGTCCGATCACACATCGTTCAACAGCGCGGGGTTGCCCGGAGTCGGTCTCGGGCAGGATCCCATTGAGTACGGCACTCACACCTGGCACACGAACCTCGATGCCTACGAGCGCGTCATCGAGGACGACCTGAAGAGCTCGGCGATCGTTGCGGCGGCATTGGTCTATGAGTTGGCCATGCGCGACGAGAAGCTGCCGCGCTTCAGCGCTGAAGAAATGCCGGAGCTGCCAGAGCAGAATCGGTAAGCGCACCTCTCGAACAGGCGGCGTTCGATTGCGGGCGCCGCCTGTTTCCATTTCCAGTGGCCCGTAGCCGTCAGCGGCCAACCCGAGCACGGAGGTCGAAGGTGGATTTGGTCTTTGCAGGAGTGCTCTGGGGCCATATCGTTGTCGCCTTCACCGGGCTTGCCGCATTCTGGGTTCCGGGTCTGACTCGCAAAGGCGGGAGCCTGCACAGGCTCTTCGGAAAGGTCTTCGCCGTCTGCGCCTACCTGGTGAACGGATCGGCACTGTTCATCACCGCGCTGCGCCTCGGGCAATTCCTCACCGGCAGTGTAAGCATCGCGGAAGATCCCGAGGCCGGTGGTTTGACTGTCTTCCTCGGATACCTGGCCGTCGTCACCTTGGCCTGCGTCCGGCACGCCATCCGCGCTGTCGAAACACGCGATGATCCTGGCCCCGCCCGCACGTCCTTCCAGGTTGCCTTCGCTACCGCTGCCATGCTGGGAAGCTTGGTGATCACTCTTACTGCCCTGCTTTTCTGGTCGCGTCTGTCCATCCTGTTTCTCCTGCTCAGCCCTGTAGGTCTCCTCCTCGGGGGCCACATGTTGCGCGCCATGACCAGGCCCACGCCACATCCGCAGGCGTGGGTTTTCGAGCACATGAGGGGAATGCTGGGCGCCGGCATAGCCTTCCACACTGCATTTGCGGTGTTTGGTCTCGGCCGACTCTTCGGCCTGGCGCCGCAGGGTGCCTGGTGGTTCCTGCCGTGGATCGTGCCTGCTGCGATCGGGATCCCGATCATGATCCTCTGGAATCGCTCCTACAAGCGTAGGCTCCAGGGGCTCGAGCCCGGCGTCGAGACGATGTTCCCCGACTGACGAGGCAGGGTCCAGGCTTCAGCGAGAACAGCGCGCAGGTATTTCCTTGACACTGTGCGACATCTGTCGCACTATAAATGCGACAAGTGTCGCAGATCCGACGGACGACGGAATGAAACGTTCTCAGGCGGTGAACCAATGACCACCCAGCTTCCGAACCTCTCCCGATTCGAGCTTCAGTGCCTGCGCCTGCTGTGGAACGAAGAAGGGGCTACCGTGCGCCAGGTGCATGAGCGGCTCGAAGATCCTCCGTCCTACTCCACCGTGCGAAAGATTTTCGAGCGACTGGAGGACAAGGGCGCCGTTACGCGGGTCCGCCGAGATGGAAACGCCTGGGTCTACCGATCGACGGTGAAGCCTACGGCAATGATCCGCAGAGAAATCCTCAGATTCCTCGATTCACTCTTTGACGGAGCAGCAGCCCCGCTCGTGGCGCATCTCGCAGAAATGGACGCTGTCTCTCTCGAGGACCTGCGTGAAATCGAGAGGCTTGCAGGGGAAGAAATCGACGAACGCACAACTGAGGAGTCTAAGAATGTGAAGAACGAGCCTACGACTCCAGGGAGGAAAGGCCGGTGAGCACGATCGTCGGGTCGATGCAGTCATTCTGGCACGGGATGACCCTGCATCTGTGGCAGACGACACTTGCTCTCGCGGTTGTGATCGTGCTGGCGTGGCTGTTGCGAAACGCGCCGGCGAAGCTTCACTCGTGCCTGTGGTCTGCGGGCCTCCTGAAGTTCTTTTTGCCTCTGCCCCTGCTGGCTCCACTCACGGGTCGGCTGCTGGGGCAATTCGGCCGGGTAGAGGCCATCGCAGGGGTCGAAGCCGTCCGGACTGCCTGGCAGGTGGTCTGGATCGTGGCGGAACCCTGGTCGCAAAAACAGGCGGCCGTGATTGCACCGACTGGCACGCGCAGCACCTCCTATCTCGTATTGACGATTCTGTGGCTCGTGGCTTCTGTTGCACTCGGACTCATCTGGTGGTCACGATCCCGCCACCGCGGGGATCTCCTCCCAGCCGGTGTGGTGGGAGCCGATCTGCTTTCCAAAGTTGCAGAGACCGCAAAGCAGGTAGGCCTCCCCCCGGAGCGGGTCTTTCTCACCGACTCGCGGGTGATGCCCTGCGTTGTGGGTCTGCGCCGTGCCACGCTGGTATTGCCCCGGCGGGCGGCGGAACAGCTCGACCTCTCTGAGCTACGCGCGATCTTCGCTCACGAGACCGCCCACATGCGGCGATGGGATGTGGCCCGTGCTGTCCTCCAACGAGCAGCCGTCCTGATCTTCTTCTTCTACCCACCCTTATGGCTTGTCCTCAGGCGGTTGAACCGAAGTGCCGAGCTCGCCTGTGACGAGCTGGTCCTGGCCTCCGAAATCCCCGCGGAGACCTATGCAGCAGCCCTTGCCAAGACTCTGCGTCTCGGCCTTTTCCCTCATCATCTGCCGGCCCTCAGCGGTGGGGGGTCGTCATTTGTCTCAGAGCGGCTGGAGCGCATTCGTCAGCCGGGGAGGACCATCGGAATGTTCAGACACAAAATCGCCGTCGTCGCTGGCTTCTTCACCATTGCAGCTCTCTCCGTCTTGCCGCTGGCAAAGGTAGACGTGGCCACAGCAAACACGCCCGTGTCGCCGGCGGGCACTAAATCCATCACCCCGGCTCCCTCTGCGGCGCAGGATCCCGTACGCATTCGCGAGAGCGAAGAGATGCAAGAGCCAGAGGTGATCCACAAGGTGGATCCCGCCTATCCGGACGAGGCAAGAAGAGCCGGCCTGCAGGGGGAGGTGGTGGTAGAGGTGATCATCGACGAGAAAGGCCTGGTCGAAGAGGCGAAGGTCGTCAAGGCCATCGAGGATGCCCCGATGCTGGGCGAAGCAGCTGTAAAGGCCATCCGCCAGTGGGAGTTTGCTCCCGCCAAGGTCGACGGCTCTGCAACAAAGGTGATCTCTACAATCACCGTGCGATTTCGCCTGCACTAGCCCAAACCAAGGTTTTGCCGCCGCCGGTCGGTTGGCAGGG
>CALAKE010000123.1 GCA_937922775.1 uncultured bacterium
GGCCACGTCGCACACATCTTCAGAACCGGCGGCGGTGAGCGGACGGCGAAGGAGCTCGGCGTGCCCTTCTTGGGTTCGGTACCGATCGATCCTCTGATTACCGAGTCCGGGGACCTCGGCACTCCAGTCGTCATGTCACACCCGGAGAGCGAAGTCGCCGGCGCATTTCGAGACATCGCCGCCGAGATCATCAAGGGTTTCGACACGGGTACCGAGGCGGGCTAGCGTTGCAGTAGCTCGATCAGTGCATCCAGGTCGCGGAGTATCTGATTGCTCGCTTCCAGGCCTGTGTTCTCAGCCTGTCTATCTCTGCGAGCACTAGCCAGGAGACGACGAGCTGCGTTGAGCTCTGACAGAGCCAGGACGGGTGCTCCACGCGCCATGGTTGCTGCAGCAACCTCGAGGTGCCCGCTGAGGCTGGCGAACTCGGGTCCCGCGAACGCCGTCATCACATCCAGCCGCAGTGCTGCCAGCTCCGCCTCCGCGAGCTGCGTCAGCCTGATGCCGTCGTACAAATAGCTGCTGGCCGAGCCGATGCCCGACTCGCCCAGGACGAGAGTACTCGGAGGCACTTCGGAAATTCCCGGCAGCGACATGGCGGCGCGTCCATCAAGAGACACCGTGTGGGTGCTCGTGCGCGCGTCGGCAACGATTTCCAGCCGGTGCCATTGCCCTGCCTCGAGGGGCTGAACGAGGTCCCAGCGACCCGCAGCGGTCGTGATCTCGACACCGTCCGGGGTCAGCAGAAGGCTCAACGCACTCTTGCCGTCGCGGGGCTCCTGCCGGTCCCACTCCGCCAGGAGCCGTACTTCCTGGACTCCAGATTCTGCCAAGAAGGCAAGCTCCAGCCGGTAGGAGGCCGTCGTAACGGCCAGATCCTGCAGAAGGTGAGCCGTGTCTCGCGGGCGGCTTGCGAGGCGCAGCATGTGTTCCCCTTCGAAAGCGCGCTCCGAGTCGGCAACAATCCCGGGCGTGGCCCCGCGTGAACCCCACCCATTCACGACGAGCGGGAAATGGTTGACCACGGGCAAAGAGAGGCTCAGAAACCCGGTTTCAAAGCCGCCGTTGGCCACCCGGTTGAGGTCTTCATCGGTGCTCGCACGGGCCATGCCGAGCGTGACCACGGCCACAACCGCCGCAGCGACACTGATTCGCCTCAGTCTTGCGCACATAGCTTGGGATTCTCTCACGTTGTTCAGCGCTTGCCGTATAATAGCAACTAATATACAAAGGATTCGCACCCTTTCTTACGGGCAACAGGGATCGAACCCCTGTCGCCGCTCCCCTTGGCGCAATGAACAAGGAAGGTACGTGATGGAGGAGCAGTCGGTAGATGTGACCGCTGCGGACTCGGGGCTCATCGACCTGATCCCCGATAACATCGACAAGCTTCCCGAGGAGCCGGGGGTTTTTCTCATCGTGGCTCCGGGGCAGAAGGTGATCTTCGTCGGCCACGCTGGTGAGGAGGGCCTGCGCAATCGCCTCTGGGAGTTTTTCGAGGAACGAGCAATCCCCGCCGCGACATTTTTCCGCTACCGTACCGCGCGCGACGGCTCCATCGCCGAGGTCCTTGCCGGAGATTACATCAACGCGATGAAGCCTCCCTACAATGTCGGCTACGGTCGCTATCGGTCTGCCGAAACCAGCCTCACCAAGGGGAAGCGCAAGATTCGCCAGGCGGCGGTGAACCCATGAAAGACAAGCTAGATTCGTCCGGAAAACCTTTACTAGGCGATCGAACGGCGGGCACTGATCCGCGAGTCTCTCGACGCGACCTGCTTCGCTGGGCGAGCGTGCTCGGTGTGGGCGGAGTCGGTGCCGGCCTGATCAGTTGCAGTGATCCGCCGGAGCAGGAGATCAACTCGGGCGTCACGCAGCCGACTACGGTGCAGGCGGGTAGCACCGTCAATGGCGTTGTCACCGGTCTGTTCAAGGGTGTCGGCGTGCGAAACGCCAAGATCGAGATTGATGGTGTGGGGACGGTGCGGACCGAGTTCTCAGGCGCCTTCACAATTGACGTTGAGCTCCCTGGCGACTACTCGATGATCGTCAGCGCCAACGATTTCGTCACCCGTCGAACGGCTTTGAGATTGAGCGGCAATACGACCTTCGGCATGACGTTGATGGAGGACGACGAGGGCCCGGGGGCGACGTTCCTGAATCAGTTTGCACGCGGCACAGGCCCCACCTCGGGACCGCCCCCGCGCACGCCGGGACAGACGAACCGCTGGACCCGCACGCCGAGGGTTTTGATCTACCGTCGCGTCGCAGGTGATCCCTCTACGGTCGTGCCGGGAGCGCAGATCGACCGCATCACCAATGTCGTCAACAGCACTTTCCCACTATTCACTGCCAATGCGCTGGGTTTTTCCCCGACCATTGAACAGGTAGATTCTCCGCCGCCGTCGGACTATGCGCAGATACCGGCCGGCGCGATCGGGTTCTTCCAAACGTCCGATGGAAGCCGTGGGGGTGGGACGACCGGGGCGATCTCAGATCCGTTCGAGGCGGCTTCGGGTTATGCCTTCACTGGCCTCGATGGGTCGGTCGCCTTGCTGAATCGAGTTTTCGGTCAGTCGCTCGGTGCCACGGTCGTCGACAGTTCGAGGTCGTCCGTGATGAACCCCGCCGGGCAGACCACGTTCGCCACGGAAGACCACCAGGCTTCGACCGTTCTCTACAGTCGCCCTCCGGGCAATGCGTCACCCGACGTTGACCCCGGGAGCTACTTCATCAACCTCTAGGTCAGGACCGGTATTGTCCCAGAGTTGAAGCGTGGATCGATGGTCGGGCCTATCTCTGCCCGCAGCTCCGCACACCGGGCACCGGATTGCCGCAGGACTCCATGAGCCCACATTCGCCACAAGACCAGATGCGAGAGGCCTGGGACCGCGAGTACGCCGAGGTCCATGCCTATACGACTTCATACCGGCTTGATCTGGATCGCGGGCTCCACT
>CALAKE010000124.1 GCA_937922775.1 uncultured bacterium
ACGATGAGCGCGATGCCCTGGGCATCGGTGCGGGGCTCATCAGGCTTTCGGTAGGCCTCGAGGACGCGGGTGACATCATCGCTGACCTGGCACAGGCGATCGACTGCGCGGTAGCCCTGTCCGGAGTTTCCTCTCGTGTCGCCGTTCCCGTGCGAAGGCAGCGTGGGTCATGTCTCGGAAAGTGAAAACGCGGCTGATCCAGTTCGATTCGTGCCCGGATGAACCGTACGCTCCGATGAGCACGCCCCTGTACCAAACCGCGACCTTCGCGCAGCCTGCCGCCGCCGAGCTCGGGCCCTACGACTACACGCGCAGCGGTAACCCGACTCGGGCAGCTCTCGAGGGCCTCCTGGCGGATCTCGAGGGTGGGGCCTCAGCTTCGGCCCTTGCCTTCTCCAGCGGTATGGCCGCCATCACGGCCGTCACCCGGCTCGTCAATGCCGGCGAGCGCATTGTCGCCGGCGACGATCTGTATGGCGGCACCTACCGGTTGCTCGGCCGGCTAGCAGATGAGCGAGGCGTCGAGGTCGTCTACGTCGACACCACTGATCTCGACTCTGTCGAGAAAGCGATGGATTCCCGGGCTCGGCTGGTTCTGTTGGAATCGCCGACGAATCCGCTGCTGAAGGTCAGTGACATCCAGTCGATCGCTGTTCTCGCCCGTGCTCGCGGTGTTCCGCTCGCGGTCGACAACTCACTGATGTCGCCCTATGTGCAGAGGCCGCTCAAGCTCGGTGCCGACATCGTGGTGGAGTCGGCGACCAAGGCACTGTCGGGCCACAGCGACCTGACCGCGGGTGTGGTTGCTACGCACGATCCCGAGATCGCTGATCGCCTGCGGTGGATTCAGAATGCCGAGGGTGCAGGCCTGGCCCCCTTCGAATCGTGGCTGCTGTTACGCAGCGCCAAAACACTTGCGGTGCGCCTCACGGCGCAGCAGCTCAGCGCACGCCGGGTTGCCGAGTATTTGTGCGGCTGTCCCTTGATCCGACGGGTCTACTACCCTGGGCTCGAGGATCATCCGGGTTTCGACCTGCACCATCGTCAGGCGGAAGGGCCCGGCGTGGTGATGAGCTTCTCGACGGGGAGTGACGATCTCAGTGAGCGGATCGTCAACGCGGTGCGGCTCTTCAAGATCGCCGTGAGCTTCGGCAGCGTCACCTCTGTGATCAGTCAGCCGGTAAGGCTGAGTCACGCCAGCGTGCCCGCCGAGATCCGCAGAAGACGTCCTCTCCCCGATGGCCTCGTGCGACTTTCGGTCGGGCTCGAGGACGCGGATGACCTAGTGGATGATCTGGCCCAGGCGTTCAGAGCGGCGGCCGGTCGCTACTGTTGCCTCGGCGCAGATGGCGGAACCGCCGTGAGTGGAACCTGAAACTCTCTCGACCTGCCGGCTTGTGGGTCCGTGACCCGAATGTCGAGCGTGTAGGTGCCTGGCGGAATGCCTTCTAGCCAGAGAGCTCCGCGGTGGATTCCCACGGAGTCGACCGGGAGTGCGAGCTCGGGGAACTCCACAATCGCTTCGTCGCTATAGGCTCTGAAGATGCTGCCCGAGACGGCGGGTTCAACACCGCCGAAAACCTCCACATAGATCTCGAGCCGCTCCCCGTAGATCACCTCATTCTCGACGAGGGGCTGGGCGGGCCGCACACCGTCGGTCACGGTCAGCATCAGATCGCTGGTGCTCCATTCTTCAGCGGGCTCCCGGACCTCCAGGTCCAACTGTGTCGCGCCCAGCTCGCCGCTGATCTCGTCCTTGACGACCAGACGGACGTCGTACGTACCCGGTGGCAAGGTCCAGCTATGCACGAAGACGTACGGTCGGGGCAGAGTCGAGGCTTTCGGTACGGTCGATTCGTTCGCAGCAGGCGTTGCCGTCTCGGGCGGCAGAACCTCCATGTGGAATTCGTCGACGATCTCCTTGCTGCTGTCGAGGGCCATGACATGCAGCTCCTTCCATGGCCTCACGGCCCGCGCTTCCGGTCCGCGCCACACATCCGCCTGGGTCTCGACCGCGACGGCCAGGTCGATAACGGGTTGTCCCTCATCTGACCACATGTGGAAGGCTCGGGCCCCCGCCGGCTCCGCAGTCACCGTGCCGGGAAGCATCAGGGCCGCGGCGATAGCCTTGGTGCGCCGCTCGAGCGGAGCGAGATCGACGTAGCCCGTCCGCTCCCGGACATTCACATCGGGCCGCTGCACCTGGACCTCGATTGCGTGGTACTCGCCGTCGCCGAGCGGGGGTGGCGTGCTGTAGGTCAGAAGATAGAACCGGCTGCTATCCTCTTCGATCTTCCGCAAAGCCGTGGACAGATCGCCCGGGTTGATAATCGCCTCGCCGCCGGTTGCCGCGGACGCTTCGCGCATGGAATCGCGCAGGCCATCCAGAGATCCCTGCACATCCATCTCCGACAGGATGTGCGAGCTGTCGGATGTCCGGGCTCGAGTGTCGAAGCCGATTCCGCGCACCTCGCTGACTGGCGTCGGGTCGATCGAGTAGATACTGACGTTGGCGCTGTTGGCCGACTCGTGCAGCCGTTCCTGGCGCTCGATGAGGTCCGGATCCGAGGCGTACCAGATGAACTCGGTGTCGGCGAACGCATCGGGATCCGGCGCGACTTCTTCCTCTTCCTCGACCAGGATCTCCGGAACGAAAAAGGTCTGGTTTCTCTCTGCCGTGGCAATCCCGGCCAGCAGCGCGGCGTACGGGCCGCCGTAGGTGAGCTTGACGCCGGTCGACACCCAGACGAGCGCAGTTCGGCCACTCCGGGACATGAGGGCATCACAAAAATGCGTGAGGGTATCCAGAGTGTTGATGCTGCGCATCCGCTCCTCGAACTCGTAGCGCTGGACCTTGGTGTCGAAGCCGGGTACTTCGTATTCCATCTCCCGGGTGAGCTCGATGATGCGACTGTTGATGTCGGTGCCATAGGTGGGTGCGTCGCGGATGATCTCGCCCGCTCGCCGTAGAGGCTCGAGATCGAAAGTGAGAGGCACGATCTCTTCCACCACTCCGTTGTTGGCGATCATGTATACGGCGCGAGGTGCGTGCAGGTCCTGAGTTTGCTCGAGAACATCCGCCCAGGCGTCGGTGAATTGCCGCCTGGATCCGGTGCTGATGCTGGTGCCGTCGACGAGGAAGATGATTGCTCCGAGCTCGCTCGCGGGGTTGTCC
>CALAKE010000125.1 GCA_937922775.1 uncultured bacterium
GCGGCCATGTCGGCGAAGGAGGTGTTCTGCTCGCGGTAGTCGATGAAGTTGGGCTGCGAAGTCGCAAAATCCCACCCTTCGGGGGTGGTCTCCATGAAGCGAACCAGGCCGTCAGCCTCGGGGTAAGGCAGCGGCTGCAGCACTACGGCGTGAAGGACGCTGAAGATCGCCGAAGTTGCCCCGATGCCGAGCCCGAGCGTGAGGATGGCCACCACCGTGAAGCCCGGTTGTTTGCGGAGGGTGCGGAGAGCGAATTGGATATCTTGGGTAATCATGTCGACGATTCGTCCCGGGGAGCGGGAGCGGAGAGGTTCGCCGTGGTACGGCGCCCCACCGATGTCATTGGTCTTGAAGCCCTGGAGCCTCTCGTGCCGCGCGGCTCTCATGTGCCGCAGATGGCGCCGCCTCTTGCGGGCGTAGAAGTGCTCGCGCGGGACGGAAACGCCTAGGTCCTTTAGTGCGAGGAGCCAGGCCGAGGTGCGCCCGAGGAATGGCCTTCCTGCGGCGCGCGCGCCACAGATGTCGCGGAAGTCCGACACCATGTCGGCCTTGAAACGCGTACGGAATCTCCGAGGATGTGCCAGCAGGAGCAAGCGGTAGACCCCTGTGGAGATCGCGAAGCTGGAGCGACTTTCGGTCATCTGTGAGCAGGCCCTTATCCTGGTATGAGGTCTTTCTCTCGGACCAGGTCGGCGATACGTGCCAACCGAGCAGCCTCAGCGGCGAGCGCTTCCCGGCCACCGTCGGTCAGCTCGTAGTAGCGGCGGCGTTCTCGGGAAGCGGTCACACTTGATTCCTCCGCGACGTCCTTGAGAAGCCCGGCGTCCTCCATTCGCTGAACCGAGCCGTAGATCGTGCCGGGCCCCATCTGCAAGCCCGCCGTCTTTTCCACCGATTGCATGATCGCGTAGCCGTGCAACGGACCGTCTGTAAGCGACAGGAGAATGTGGAAAACGGCTGGAGTGAGGGGGGCCGGTGAGCCGGACATTCCGTTCGTTTCACCCATGGCGTTCCTCTTCGGGTCATTCGCAGTCGTGTCCGAGGAGAGCACAGCGGCTGCGACGTCAGCTGGCGTCCGTTGTCGGGACAACTATTACAGCAACGGATATTACAGTTACGGTAATAATACCGGCCAAGTTTCAGGCTGTCGAGTGAGACCGTCGATGCCCCGAAGACTTATTGATATACAGCAAGTTCTTATTGATAAACAATATCTTGCTCGATACAATCAGGGGAATCCATGCTCTGATCGAGTCGCGACCCCGTTCGCTTCTGACGACACCCGGGGTTGATGACGTCGCTTCCCGGGAGGACACGACAATGAAGAACCCCAAGCTCATATCGGCCCACATCGTGAAGGTGTACCTGGACATCTGCCTGGTCCTCGTCCCGGTCTTTCTCTGTTTTCTGCTGGTCTGGACGCTGGTGTCTCCACTGGTGATGTCGGCCGATTCGGTCTTCACCGATGCGACGATTCCAGTGACGGTTGGCGAAAGCTCCGTGTTCCCGGTTCTCTCTCTCGCGGCGCGGGGCACGGAGGTCGAAGGAATCACCAATCTCAACCTGGTCAGGGCACGCGGCGAGTTGCGGTTCGACACGACGAGCTGGGGGCTTCATCTGACAACGATCTTGCCGCTTCTGATCGGCGGGCTCCTCGTCATGTGGGTCATCTTTCTGGTCCGCCAGGTCGTGGCATCAGTGCTCCTTGGTGATGCCTTTACGCTGAAGAACGCCGCCCGTCTCAGGCTCGTGGGTTTGATCATGCTCGTGGGCGGAACCATCGGGCCACTCCTCGAGTATGTCCACGCGGGTATGGTGTTGGCGCGTATCGGCACCCACGCCATTCCACTCAGTCCGCCGCTGACGTTTCCTACCGAGGTAATTCTCGTCGGGCTTCTGATGTTGGCGCTATCGACGGTCTTCGGGCACGGCAAGGAGCTCGAAGATGAAAAGTCTCTAACCATCTGAGGCCGGAGCGCGACTCATGGCGATCTATGTCAACCTCGACCTCATGCTCGTGAAGCGCAAGATGAGCCTTACGGAGCTATCCCAGCGAATCGGCATCACGCTGGCAAACCTCTCGATCCTGAAGACCAACAAAGCCAAGGCCGTGCGTTTCTCGACCCTCGAGGCCCTCTGCCGCGAGCTCGATTGCCAGCCCGGCGACCTCTTGGAATACTCGCCTACAGAGGAGTTCGGAGGAGACAGCTCGACCTAGTCAGGACATCCGCGCGGCCCTGCACAAGTGAGAGGGGAAGTGCGGGTCAAGAGGTGAACGCCTTGAGCATCCGGTACCAGAACTCGAGTGCTTCGTAGAAGGCTCGGGTCGATAGCCGCTCGTCGCGACCGTGGGCGCGTACTTCTTCCTCCTCATCTTCGAGCATCGCCGAAACGCCATAGACCGGAATTCCGCCGTTGCGCACGTAGAGCCCATCCGTTGCTCCGGTCGACATCGTGGGAATCACGGGGGCACCCGGGAAGAGCTCCTCGACCAGAGCCCCCAACGTTTCCATGACCTCTGGGGTCAGTGGCGAGGGGGGACTGGCGGTCGGCTCGTCGAGCCGGGTCAGAACAATCTCCTGGTCCCCGAGGACGCGCCGGAGCTCGGCCTCCACATCATCCGGCGCTTTCCCCGGAAGCATGCGGCAGTTCACCACGGCCTGGGCCGTCTGAGGCAGAGCGTTGTCGGCGTGACCAGCAGCGAGTCGGGTCGCCACGCACGTGGTCCTCAGCATGGCGTTCCAGTAGGGCTCCAAGCTCGCGAGACGCGCTGCCGCGGCAGAATCGCCGTTTGCCGTTGCCTCCATCAGCTCGGCGGTTTCACCTTCCTCGAACTGGGCATAGCGCGCGAAGTAGGTGCGAGTGATCTCGTTGGGCTCGATGGGGAACGCAAACTCGGAAAGCCGCGCCAACCCCATGGTCAGCCTGTAGATGGCGTTATCGTCGACCGGAATGGAGCTGTGGCCGCCCGGGTTCTTCACCTCGAGCTGGAAGGTGAGGTAGACCTTTTCGCTCGCCTGCACGGTGAAAATGTGGGGCTTGCCGTCTTTGAGCACGCCGCCGCCGGCATCCGTGTTGAGCGCAAATTCCGCATCCACGAGGTCGCGCCGTTCGTTCACCAACCACGTGACACTGGCACCGGTGGTTTCCTCGTCCGCGCTCAACAAGATGATCAGATCGCGACTTGGAACGAAGCCCTCCTCTTTCAGGCGGATGAAGTTGGCCACCAGGTGCGCGGCGCCTGCCTTGTTGTCGGTCGTGCCACGACCGTAGAAGTAGCCATCGTCTTCTCGGAAAACAAAGGGCTCGAACGACCAGTCCTCGCGCAGGGCGGGGACCACGTCGATGTGAGCCATCAACAGAATAGGATCACCGCCCTCACCCGCACCCCGGTAACGAGCCACCAGGCTCCCGAGCTGTGGCTCGGGGCCGACGACCTGGACGTCTTCGGCGGGGAAGCCGGCGCCGATGAGGCGATCGGCCATCGCCTCCGCCGCCTCGACCGTGCGGTCGCGACCTTCGACGGTGGGAATCTCGATCAGCTCCTTGAAGATCTCGCGCGCGAGTGCCTGGTTGGGGTCAACGCCAGCCTGGTAGGTCGCGACCGCGACAGGTAGTCCAAGCCCCAACGCTGATGTGGTCAATACAGCTACGAGAGCAACAGCCGAAACAGCTAGCGTGCCGCGCCTCGGCTGCGAGTCGGGCGACACTCGGGAACCCCTTCTCATCGTCCTCATCCGTTCGATC
>CALAKE010000126.1 GCA_937922775.1 uncultured bacterium
CGGCAGCCCTGCCCTGAGCCTGTGGACCTGCAACTCGCCCGCCCGCAAGGGCGACAGCCCGGTCGCGCAAACCCACGGGGTCGAGATCGCGAACACCCAGCGCTTCCACCTGAGCACGGCTGTCGGCTCCCAGGTCGATCCACAAATCATCAATCCCACGGATACGACTGCGATCGGCGGCCGGTCCGTCGCCGGCAATATGTGTCGAGACCGTTGCCGAAACGGCCGCAACTCGATCGCCGCTGGCCGCCTGAATCATCATCGGCTGGCCGTAGTGGTATTGGTCGAATAGTGGGTGTTCGGCCCCCGTGCCGCGATATAGGCGCAGGTAACCATCGTCGGTAATATCGGAGATCACGTAGCCGCGCTCATCGAGAGGAGCGATCAGAGCCGTGTGGGGCTCGCCGCTGCCAAAGGTCATCACGAGGTTTCCCAGCGCGTCCGTTTCGGCTTCCGTCCAGTCTGGCAGCTGCGCGGCGATCTCCTCCCGCACCTCCTCCTCGTACCCTGCCACGCCCGGGATGCCGACCAGGTTGACCACTAGGTCTTGTAATGCTGGCTCAGAGGCCGCCCCGTGTGTGCTCGCGCCAGTCTCCTCGACGCTGACCGGGGCAACGAGCAGGAAAACCAGAATCGCCACGAGCGACGTGTGCTGAAACCTGCCTAGCCTCGTCATTTTCGCCCCTCCTTGGTCCAGACATTCGAGCCGGCCACGTTGCTGCTCCACATGTGAACGGCAACCAGCCAGGAGCCGTCGGGCTGCTTGATCAACGTGTCGACGTACGTGTGCGAGTACGGAACGGGGTCACCGCCGGCCCTCGGCAGGTACCTACCTCTTGTTCGGTAGCGACAAAAAGCTACAGACCCATCGGTACGCTGGTCGTCCATGGTCGCAACGTGGCCCTCGAGCTCCCAAGTGCCGAACCACTCGGTCATGTAGCCCACGAGAGCAGCCTGGCCGACAATCGGCTGTGCGTGCGGCGGCATCAAGACACCGTCCTCGGTGTAGCAAGAAACATAGGTGTGGACATCGCCCACATTCGCCGCCCCGACGAGCTTCTTGTAGAGGGCGGAGAATTCCCGCGAATAGTCGCCCTCACCCGAGAGGGTCATGGCTGGTCCACCTCTTTCGTCCAGACGCTGGAGCCAGGAACGTTGCTGCTCCACATGTGGCAGGCAATGAGCCATGAGCCGTCCGGCTGGCGCACCAGCGTATCGATGTACTTGAGATCGTATGGCACAGCTTCGCCGCCTGCCCTCGGCACGAAGTCTCCGGCCCCGCGATAGCGGCTGAAGGCTACGGTGGTGCCGACCTGCTGGTCATCCATCGAGACAGTGTGCCCCTTCATGCTCCACGCTCCGAAGAGCGCATCGATCCACTTCTGCACCTCATCCCGGCCCTGAACGGGAAGGTCGTGCGGCGGGTGAAGAACGCCGTCCTCGGTGTAGCAGGCCGCGTAAGCAGCCGCATTGCCCATGACTGCCGCCGTGGCCATCCTTTGATACAGGCTGCCGATAGCGCGCAGGTCGTCTGGGTTTGGCATGAACGATCTCCATCAGGATTGTGGGGGTCAGCGCGCGAAAGCTGCAAAGGCCCGAGCCTACCGCTCCGGCGTCATGGCCGGAGGATTCGGATTATCGCTGTTCCAGACAGCACGCGCCAACTCCTGGCTGCCACCGGGTCATGAGAACCAATCTTTGAAGCCTGCCTCGAGATCGCGCGTGGCCGTCCCATGAAACTGTGAGGACCCATCGCTCCCACGGCAGGCACGATCGGTCTGCTAGGAGCACCTTACATTTTCTCCTTACGAAATATATCTTTTCGTAAGGAGATGAAAATGAGCAAGAGCGTGAAGTCGAAAATCACCGCGAAGTATCAGACCACGGTCCCAAAGCTCGTGCGCGATGAGCTCGGGTTGGGTCCCAGCGACTACCTTCACTGGGAGATCGTGGAAGGGGGGGCGCGCATTGCCCCAGCACGCCGTGCGTTCCTCGAGCATCGGAGCAAGATCCAAGTCGGGCCGGGGTCGGTGATCGACGACATCCGCAGAGTACGCCGATCGAGGGGCGGATGAACAAGGTCGTCGTTGACACCAATGTCCTGCTGTCCTTCCTCACCGACCGTGACGAACGGCAGCAGGGGTTGGCCGCAGAGCTCATCGAGGCTGCAGCCGGCGGAGAGCACATGCTGCTCCTGCATCAGCTCGTGCTCACCGAAATGGTCTATGTGTTGCTGAACCTCTACGACCTCGACTCCGACTCGGTCGCGATCATCTTGCGGGATCTGCTGGAGATGCCTGGAGTCCAGCCGCTCGACGAAATCGATTGGGGCGTGCTCCTCGAGCTCTGGCCGCAGCAGGTCGGCGACTTCGCAGACGCAGGATTGGCGGCGGTCCTGAGCGGAGGTGGATACGACTCACTGGCGACGTTCGACCTGAGCTTCTCCAGAGCAGTGAAGAAACAGGGACTCTCACTCTTCTGGTGAGCCACAGCTCGGATCGAGATCCTGGCACGTGCGCGGCACGCAGCCACCTCCGTGCCTCGTATCGAGGCGCTCAACCGCCGAGCGTGGCTGCCCGCTCCCGGGCATCTTCGACCAGGGGCTGCAGGTCGGGGTCGGCATTCTTCCACAGCTCGGCGAATCGTGCGTATTCGACCGCCGCGGCCTCCGCGTCGCCGGTCTCATCGAGCAAACGGGCAAGGTCGAGAACGTAGCGGGGCTCCAGGAACGAGGTGAACTTGGAGGTCATGGAAGGCGTGACCAAGCGTCTGTATTCGGCGATGGCCCCGGCCAGGTCGCCCTGCGCACGCAACGCTCGCGCTGCCCCATCCCGCCAGGAGCTGTTGTTCCAAGACCAAGCCCGCAGAAGCACGGTAGCGCCGTAGCCCATCTTGAATTCGGGCTCCGCGGCTCGGAAGGAGGCCTCGGCCTCGGCCGGGCGTCCCTCCGCCAGCTCGATCTCGCCCTTCAGCGAATCGATGTACCACCGTTCCTCCTGGATCTCGCGGTCGCAGATGGCCTCCATCTGACCGAGATGCTCCGTCGCGGTCGCGAGATCTCCCAAGTGCACGGCTGCGATCCCAGCGAAAGCGTGAGCGAGGATCGCCATCTGTCGATGGAAGAGATTTCCACCCACGTCGGGCGAGCGATCGACCGCCTCCTCACCCAGGTCGATGGCCGACGGATAGTCACCGGAGTGGAGTGAGATACCCGCGCCGGAGAGTAGGGAAGCAGTTTCAGCAAGGGGGACGGTGGAATCCCGGTTGGCCGCCAACTCCCGCCTCCAGAGCCGGCCAGCCTCTTCGTTGCGGCCGACCATGCTGAGCAGCATCGCCTTGCCTTCCGCGAAACCGCTATTCGGGTAACCGAGGGCCGCAGCCGCCTCACCGTAGAGTTCGAATTCCGCTAGGGCCTCCTCGTAGCGGCCGAGCATCGCAAACGCCGTCGTGCGGCCGACCGGAGTGCCGGTCCAAGTCGGATCGATCCGCCCCGCCTCCGTGTAGTATTCGATCGCTCTCTCTGGCTGCCCTGTCCTGAGGTACATCTCGGCAAGGCTGTCGAGGGGATTGGGCTCACCGGGGTTGAGCTCGGCATACGCTTCGATCTGCTGCAATGCGGCCGCGTATTCACCGGCCTCGAAGAGAAGGTATCCATACTGATTGTGAAGATGACCAGAGGAGGGGTTGGCTTGGACGCCCCGCCCCAAGAGATCGAGGGCCCGCGACGGATCTCGAAGAAGACCAGCGTAGATCAGGGAAAGATCGATGTAGGCGTCTTCGAAATCTGGATACTTCTCGATGAGCTCCTCGAAGAGCTCAGCCGCGCGCACAGGATCTCCGCGGCGCCGTGTATCGCCTGCGAGAAAGAATAGACGATCCCGTTCCGGGAGGCGCTCGAGGTTCTCGAGCACAATGCGCTCGTGCTCGGCGGCGCGGCCTGGCTCGACCAGCCAATTCCTGATGTTCACCAGGTGCGCATGCGCCAAGGCAAAATTCGGATCGAGCTCGATGGCGCGGTAGAAGGCGTCCCGCGCATCCGTCTGGCGAAGATTCTGCTCCGCCTTCACGCCTTCGTCGAAGTATCGCCATGCCTCGAGAGAGTCGGTGGTGATCTCCGCGATGCCTCCCTTCTCCGCGGCCGGCTGGAGCTCGAGGCCACCCCGCACACGTTCTGCCAGATCATCCACGAGAGCGAAGACATCCGGCCCTGTCGCGGTGTGGGCCGCAATCACGCGGCCGTTGTTGACGTCCTCGACCTGCACATCGATTCGGTAGTCTGACCCCGCCGCGTAAACCGCCCCTACGACCACGGCACCGGCGCCGGACCTGCGGGCGATCTCTCCCAGGGTGGCCTGGTCGAGATCTTCGATCTGCTCCTCTCCGAGCTGAACCAAAATCTCGTGGATACGTCCACTGCTGATGACATCGAGCCCCGCGGTCTGGGCGAGGCCCGTTTGCAGCATGCTCGGCACACCGGAGGCCAGCCAGGCGTCTTGCTCGCTTCCCGTTCGGTCCTCAAAGCTCAACACGGCAAGGGAGGGACGTCCGGAGGTGCCGATCGCCAGCCCCTCGCCGGCAGGGCTCCCCGGGCCAACCCTTCCGCTCCCGCCGCTCTCTCTGCCCCTACCCGAAAAGGCCCACAGGAAGCCCGCGATGACAACCACCACCACCGCCGCTACCCAGGCCCGGGTGATCCAGCTAGAACCGGTCGCAGCGGGCGCAGCCTCCAAAACTACCGGCGCCTCACTGGTCGCTGATTGCACGGCCTCTAGCGCGGCTCTCACCTCGGCAGCCGACTGGTACCGCTCGCCCGGCGACTTCGACATGCAGCGCTGGATGATCGCCCGCAACCCCGCCGGCACCTCGCCAGGCAGAGTGGCCGAGTCCTTCAGAATCGAAGAAGTCAGCTCGAACGCCGTCTCCCCATGAAACGGCTGCCGGCCGCTGGCCATCTCGTAGAGGATCACCCCGAGCGCCCAGATGTCGGAGCGCTCGTCCGCCGGCTGCCCGCGCAGAATCTCGGGCGCCATGTAGGGGAGAGTCCCTGACACCATTCCCGACTCCGCCGATGTGACACGCGACTGTGTCGCGCTATCGGCCTCGACTCCGGCCTGTACGGCCAGGCCGAAATCGAGCACCTTGGCTCGTCCTTCGGGCGTCACCATGACATTGGCGCTCTTCAGATCTCGATGGATGATGCCGCGACCGTGTGCGTGGGCGATGGCATCGGCCATCTGCACCCCGTAGCTCTCGATCCTCTCCGCCGGCAGTGGCCCGTTCGCGATGATCTCGTTCAGCGGCCGACCTTCGACGAGCTCCATGGCGATGTACCAGCGCCCCTCCTCCTCGCCTACTTCGTAGATCGTGCAGATGTGAGGGTGGTTGAGAGCGGAGGCGGCACGCGCCTCGCGGAGAATTCGGTCGCGCGCCTCCACGTCGGCCTGCACCTCATCACT
>CALAKE010000127.1 GCA_937922775.1 uncultured bacterium
CCCGGCTGACTGAGCTCATCGAGCAGCATCCCGACGTCCGTTCATACTCCTTCGAATCGTTGTTTCGCGACGAAAAGGAATGGATCCTCGATTCTGTCATCGGCGCTGCGAGGCAGGAGGCGGAGGCCGCGGCGCGGCATCTATTTCACAAGCACCTCGCATCGATACGTCTCCTGGATGATCCGGGCCATCCGTTGTCGAGAGCCCTTCAGGTGGCCGCGGAGCTCACCATCAACGCAGATCTACGTGCCGCGCTCGCTCCGAGCGGCATCGACTCGGAGCGGGTCATTCGTTGTCTCGAGGAGGCGGACTCTTGGAAGGTGACTCTCGATGAGAATGTGATCCCGCTTGAAATCGAACGGGCAGCCTCGGTAGTCGCGCAGAGCTTTGACGATGAAACACGCAGCGAGGAGAAGCTCCGTCTACTGCGGCAATTGGTGCAGGCAGGCAATCGCCTGACGCCGCCGGTGAGCTTCTGGGATCTGCAGAATATCTACTATCGATGGCTCCAAGAGCTGCCCGCCAGTCGTCTGAACGAGCTGTCCGAACACGGGGCTCCCGCAGCATGGGCGGTAGAATTCCGCTCATTGGGTGAGGCGCTGTCGATTCGCCTGCCCGTCTAGCTCCCGCCACTCGCCCTCGTGGGGCGCCGAAGTCCGACTTTCTAGTGAGGAGAACCTCGTGCGCGCGGGTCGACGAGCTAGCCAGGGCCGGGAGGAATGTCAGTGGGGGGGCGTTCCATCAAGCGCCGATACAGTTGCGCATAGGTGCCGGCCGAACGATCCCAGGAGAAATCTTGCTCCATGGCACGCCTCCGGAGCGCGGCCCAGATCTTCGGTTTGCGATACAGGGCCAACGCGCGACGAATCGCATCGGTCAAAGCGACGGCCGTGGGTGCCTGAAAGGAGACGCCCGTCCCCTGCTGGGGGTCCTCGGTGACATCGATAACGGTGTCAGCCAGGCCTCCAACGGCCCTGACAATGGGGATCGTTCCGTACCGGAGGGCATAGAGCTGGTTGAGCCCACACGGCTCGAAACGCGACGGCATGACCGTGAAGTCGCAGCCCGCCTGAATACGATGGGCCAGCTCATCGTCGAAGCCGATCTGAACCGCGAGCCGGGTTGGATGAGCTTCAGCCAGGACTCGGAGTTGCCTCTCCAGCTCAGGCTGCCCATTCCCCAGGATCACCCAACTCGCCTTGGTCTCGAGCAGTCGCTTGAACGAATTGATCAACAGGTCGATGCCCTTCTGTGGGACCAATCGCGTCACGACCCCGATCAGCGGCACAGACGCCTCACGGGGAAGGCCAATTTCCTGCTGCAGAGCGCTCTTGCACCTGCCCTTTCCCTGCATTGCCCCCAGGCGATAGTGAACCGGCAAATGCGGGTCGGTCGCCGGGTCCCAGGCGGATGTGTCGATGCCGTTCAAGATTCCGACCAAATCGGATTTCCGATCCGCCAGCACACCCTCCAGGCCACAACCGAAATCCTCCGTGAGTACCTCACCCGCGTAGGTCGGTGAAACCGTCGTCAGGGCATCGGCGGCGACAATTCCCGCCTTCAGGAAACTCATCGAGTCGTAGAACTCGAGATATCGAGGCGTACCGTAGGAGGGCGCCAGGCCCGTCTCAGGGAGGTGCTCGAGGGCGAAAATTCCCTGGTACGCGAGATTGTGCAGTGTCAGCACGCTGCGTGAGGAACCGAAGCTCGCCAATTCCGAGTAGACGGTCTTCAGATAGAGCGGTATCAGAGCCGCCTGCCAGTCGTGCACATGAACGACGTCGCAAGGCTCGCGCTCACTGAGCAGCTCCATCGCACCACGGCACAGGGCCGTGAAGCGCCGTGCATTGTCCGGGTAGTCGGCCCCAAGCTCACCGTAGAGCTCGGGGCGGTCGTAGAGCTCGGGAACGTCGAGAAGATAGGTCACTACGCCCTGGCGAGAACGTGCCTCCCAGACCCTGGCGGTGACTACATCCGCCCCCGCGGGAATGTGCAGATCAAACCCCGATGGCCGAAGCTCGGCACGATCGACGCTTCGGTAGAGCGGTGTGAAAACCGAGACCTCATGCCCCGCACGTGCAAGCGCCCCCGAGAGTCCCGCCACAACATCGGCCAGGCCTCCGGTCTTCGAAAACGGCACGACCTCGGGGCTCACCATCGTGATGCGCAAGCTCTTCGTGGTGCTCACCATCATTCGAAAACTCGCTCGTTCCAGCGTATTTCTACTAAGGCGTCACACACGCACTGAGCGGCGGCGATACAATGACGCCTGAACCTGGGTCGCAGCCCACCGAACAGAGCCACTTCAAACGCGCGAACCCTGGCCGGCAACAGGAGACGAGGTCATGAGCGTCGCCCATCACGAGCGTTTTGTCAGCCTGATCACGCGGGACACCCTCGCCCTAGTTCTCGCCGGCGGCCGCGGAAAGCGTCTCAAACATCTGACCCGTAACCGCGCCAAGCCGGCGGTCTACTTTGGCGGCAAGTTCAGGCTCATCGACTTCCCGTTGTCGAACTGTGTCAACTCCGACGTGCGTCGCATTTTCGTTCTCACACAGTATAAGGCGCACTCGTTGATCCGCCATCTGCAGCTCGGCTGGGGCTTCCTGCGTGGCCACTTGGGAGAGTTCGTCGAGATCGTTCCGGCACAGCAACGTGTCGGGGCCAACTGGTATCAGGGCACCGCCGATGCCGTCTATCAGAATCTCGACATCATGCGCACCCAGCGGCCCAAGTACGTTCTGATTTTGGCGGGCGACCACGCCTACAAGATGGACTACGGCCCGATGATCGCCGCTCACGTCGACAGCGGTGCTGACGCGACCGTGGGCTGCATGGCCGTACCGAGAGAGAGCGCCACGTCGTTGGGTGTGATGACCGTCAAAGACAACCACATGATCGTGCGCTTCACCGAGAAGCCAGAGGAGCCCGAGCCGGTCCCGGGGGACGAGAATCTCGCCTTTGCCTCCATGGGGATCTACGTTTTCAACGCCGACTTTCTGGATGACCTCCTTCACAAGGATGCCCCCAGCACCGTCTCCAGCCACGATTTCGGCAACGACATCATCCCGTCGATCATCGACAACCATGACATCCTCGCCTACCGCTTCATGGACCCGGACACGGGCGAACAGGCTTATTGGCGCGATGTCGGAACACCCGATGCGTTCTGGGAAGCCAACCTCGAGCTCGTGGGGGTGACACCCCCCCTCGACCTGTACGATCTCGATTGGCCGATCTGGACCTACCAGCATCAGCTTCCTCCGGCCAAATTCGTGTTCAATGACGACACGCGACGTGGAATGGCAATTGACTCCCTCGTTTCCTCCGGATGCATCGTCTCCGGCTCCCGGGTCGAAAGGTCTGTGCTCTTCAACGGCGTTCGCGTAAACTCCTGCGCCAAGGTTACGGAGTCTGTCGTACTCCCTGGAGTGGACATCGGCAGGCACTGCCGTTTGTCCAAGGTCATCATCGACCGCGGCACGCGCATCCCCGAGGGTACCGTGATCGGCGAAGATCCTGAGGAGGATGCGCGCCGCTTCTACGTCACCAAAAGCGGCGTCACCCTTGTCTGCTCGGAGATGTTGGGGAAGACCTAGGGCGTGCCGGCAGGCATTCCGCACGGATA
>CALAKE010000128.1 GCA_937922775.1 uncultured bacterium
GTCGGTGGCAATCCCCGACGATCACGACGTCTACCACGGCAACGTTTGGGGCGCCGGTGGCATCAAGGCGGAAGGCCCGCTCGAGCCGGTTACCGACAACGGCGGCTACATCATGGATCCAGCATGGGTGAATGCTGTGCACCGCACCCAGACGTCCGACCTGCCGCCACCGTACGATGCGACGCCCATCCAACAGGGCATCAGCGTCTACTACACCAATGTCGAGTATGCTGGAATCAGCTTCGCGGTGATCGCCGATCGGATGTGGAAGTCGGCGCCCGCGGTAGTCGTCCCGAGAGGACGAGTGGTCAACGGCTGGTTTCAGAATGAGAATTTCGACCCCGCCGCCGCTGCCGACGTACCCGGGGCGGTGTTGCTCGGGGATCGCCAACTCGAGTTTCTCGATCATTGGGCCAACAGCTGGGAGGGCGGCACTTGGATGAAGGTGTTGCTGTCGCAGACTCTATTCACGAACCTCGCGACCATTCCGGCCGATGCACCCAGCGGCGCCGTGATTCCGAGCCTCCGCTACGCCGAGCCCGGCGAGTTCATCGAAGGTGACAAGAAGGCGGCAGACGCCGATTCCAACGCGTGGCCGCAATCGGGACGTAACCGGGCACTGCGGACGATTCGGCGCGGTCTCGCATTCCACGTCGCTGGCGACCAGCATCTCGGAAGCACGGTCCAGTACGGAATCGACGACTGGAACGACGCCGGCTACGCAATGTGTGTGCCATCGGTCGCCAACCTGTGGCCGCGGCGGTGGTTTCCACCGGAGGCAGGAGCCAACCGCACGCCCGGCGCACCGCGCTACACGGGAGAGTTCCTCGACGGCTTCGGCAACAGGATGACCGTGCACGCCGTCTCCAACCCGGTGCGGTCGGGGGTGCAGCCTGAGGCGCTCTACGATCGTGCCCCTGGTTACGGAATCGCCCGCCTCTTCCGGGATTCGCGCGACATCGTCGTTGAGGTTTGGCCGCGCTGGGTGGATCCAGCGCTACCCGATGCGGAGCAATACTACGGCTGGCCGATCACGCTGAACCAACTCGACAACGACGGGCGCGCGGCCGTCGCCTACCTGCCCACGATCGTAGTCGACGGCATGACGGAGCCTGTGGTTCAGATCACCGCGGAGGAGAGTGGCGAGACCCTCTATACCCTGCGCATCACGGGCGACCGGTTCAGGCCCAAGGTGTTCAGCAGCGGGGGTACATTTACGATTTCGGTCGGCGAGCCGGGCACAGATCGCCACCAGGTTTTCACAGGAATTGAACCCAGCGACGACCCGGGAGCCACCCTCGATGTCATCTTCTAGTGTCAACCTGCGGCACGTATTTATTGGTGTTGTTCTCGCCGTCTGTGTCGTAGTTTCGGCACCTGGCCCGCGCGCAGAACAGGCTGCCGATCGCCCGAATATCCTCTTCATCTTCATCGACGACCTCGGCTGGAGGGATGCCGGGTATCTGGGAAGCGACTTCTACGAAACGCCCAACATCGACCGCCTCGCCCGCCAGGGCATGATCTTCACTGATGCCTATTCGAACGGGCCAAACTGCGCCCCGTCCAGGGCAAGCCTGATGTCGGGCCAGTACACGCCGCGACATGGCGTCTACACGGTGCAGGATTCGGTGCCAGCGGAGCCCGTTGAGCACAAGCTCAGCCCTGTGCCAAACAACTCCCAGTTGGACCTCGGCGTCGTCACGATCGCTGAAGCACTTCGGGGAGCCGGATATGCAACCGGGTTCGTGGGCAAGTGGCACCTCGGTGACGTCGGGCATTTGCCGACAGATCAGGGCTTCGACTTCAGCATCGCGGCCGGCAAGCGAGGATCGCCTCCCAGCTACTTCTATCCGTATCGCAGAGAGTCGGGCGGCATCTCCGACTTGGCTGTCGGTGGGGGTGAGGGTGAATACTTGACAGACCGCCTGACCGATGAGGCTCTCGGGTTCATCGAAAGAGCTGAGGCCAAGCCTTTCTTCCTGTTCTTGTCACATTACGCCGTGCACACACCCCGGCAGGGAAAACAAGAGCTGGTCGAGAGGTACCAGGCGAAGGCCGCCGTCATGGATCGCCGGCGTCGAGACCGAGCTGAAGGACTCCACTATCAGGCTGTATATGCAGCGATGATCCACAGCGTCGATGAGAGCGTCGGGCGTCTGATGGAGCGCCTCGAGGAGCTCAGTCTGGATCGAAACACCTTCGTCGTCTTCTTCTCCGACAACGGCGGTCACGGCACCATCACCGCAGTGGCGCCGCTGCGAGGATCCAAGGGGATGCTTTACGAGGGCGGCATCCGGGTGCCGTTGATCGTGCGTTGGCTCGGTCGGGTGGCACGGGGAAGCTCGTCTTCGGTTCCGGTGATCGGTACGGATTTCTACCCGACCCTACTGGCAGTGGCGGGCATCGAACCGCCGCCGAGTAAGGTCCTCGACGGCGTCAATCTCCTGCCGCTTCTCGAGGGCGACGGCGACATCGAGACGCGAGATCTCTTCTGGCATTTTCCGTTCTACAGCGATGCACCACCGAGCATGATGAGACCTTGGCGCGCCGAGCCCGTGGGAGTCGTCCGCCGTGGCAACTTCAAGCTGATCGAGTTTTTCGAGGACAGCCGGCTCGAGCTCTACAACTTGCGGGATGACATCGGCGAGCAGCACAACCTGGTCGAACAGATGCCTGAGAAGGCCGAGGAGCTGCGAGAAGCCATGGTTGTGTGGCGCCAGGAGATTCGTGCGCCGGTCCCCGCTCCCAATCCCGCCTACGATTCCCCTAGCGCTATCCGAGTCGATCAGCGCTCCGACACGACCTCCCCGGCGCGTGCCCTGCCGGCGATCCCGCGCACCACAGGTGAATGGGATGCAGCCACACTCGGTAATCACAGGGCTCTGGTGAGGGTGGAGGCTCGAGACGATGGGTTGCACGGTGTCCCGGATGCGGTGCGGCTGCGCATCCCCTGGCGGCGCCGCGACCTCGCGCCCGAGATGAAGAACATCATTGTCATCGACGCCTTGACGGGGAGGAGGATCGAGAATCTCGCTCGGATCGACATCAACCGCGAACACGGCGACATCGTCTTCCAGCCTCTGACCGTTCCCGGCGACTACTTCGTCTACTACATGCCTTGGGTGAGCGAAGGACGCAGCAACTACCCGACCGTCACCTACCCCGAGCCGGTGCAGACTGCGGAGCCGGATTGGCTGATCCGACACGGGCTGAATGCTGCGGGTGACACCGAGTATCAGGGGCCCATCTCGAACGATATCTGGCAGTCGCTCCCCGCGGCAACGGCGCTCGAGATCCAGGCGATCGACGAGCTCAACAGCTTCCATCCCATGGAAGTCATCGCAACGACGGCGGAGACGGAGGCGCTCGCGTCTGCGCACCCGGATGATCGCTACCTGCTCTTCCCAGAGGATCGGCGCTACCCGATTCGGATGACCGAAGATCTGCCCCTGCAGTGGATCGAGACAGGCCCCGAGGAGCAGTTCCGCGGCACAGCAGCGCGCGGCGAATTCTATGCCTTTCAGGTCGGCGTCTACGCAATGCGCGATGAGCTCGTTGCACTGGCAGCGGAACACTCGCCACTGGTTCCGGATGACGGTGGCAGCCAAATTCCCGCCACCTCATTCAGCTCCTTCAATCTCGAGGGCGTCAACCCGGCGGGTGAGGAGTTCACCAAGAAGGTGGACGTCGAGCAAGGGAAGGTCCAGCCACTCTGGTTCGGGGTGCAGATTCCGGCGGACGCTGAGCCCGGCACCTACCGTGGAAGCCTCACCATTTCCCCCGCGGGTGCGACGCCCAAGTCCGTGAGCCTCGAGATTGAGGTTTCTCCCGATCTCATCGAGGCCTCCGGAGACCACGAGCCGTGGCGACACTCACGATTGCGTTGGCTGGACTCGCGCATCGCATTCGACGACGATCTGGTGGAGCCGTTCACCCCGGTCGAGGTCGAGAGCGAGACCGTGAGCATTCTCGGTCGCCAGGTGGACATTGGAGCAACCGGGTTTCCGCGCCGCATCCGCAGCTATTTCGCGCCCGAGATGACCCATCTGATCGACGGCGCGAGGGGGATACTGCACGGGCCCATCGAGCTAGTGGTAGACACGGCTCAGGATGCGGCAGGTGACGTTCTGGAGTGGCAGGGTACCGGCCCGAGCTTCGAGCAACACGGCCCGGGGCGAGTCACCTGGGCAGCCTCCAGCGTGGCCGGCGACTTATCGATGGCCGTTGAGGGTGAGATCGAGTTCGACGGCAACATCGAGCTCACCGTCGCTCTGACCACTGCCCGGTCTATGCCCGTTCAAGACGTTCGCCTGCTGATCCCCGTGGCCCGCGAGGTGGCCAAGTACATGATGGGCATGGGTTTGCGAGGCGGGCTGCGCCCCGAGGAGCACCATTGGAAATGGGACGTGGCCGCGAAGAACCAGGACGGCGCCTGGATTGGCGACGTCAGCGCGGGCCTGCAGTTCAGCCTCCGCGATGAGAACTACACTCGGCCGTTGAACACCAACTTCTATCTGTCCAAACCCCTGGTCGAACCGGTCTCCTGGGCGAACGGCGGCCTCGGCGGCTGCGACCTGGTCGAGGCCGACGTCAACCCCGAGGGGGTCGCCGCCGAGCGGATCAGCGTGCGATTGCCCGCCTTCCTGGTCACCTGCGGCAGCGGAGCACGCACCCTGCGTCCCGGGGAGACGATCTACTTCAACGTCCGGCTGGCGATCACCCCTTTCCGGCCCATTGATACCGACAAACAGTGGAACACGCGCTTCTACCACCGCTTCTCGCCCGTCGAGGAGATCGCTGCCCAGGGCGCGAACACCATCAACGTGCACCACGCCACCGAAATCAATCCGTTCATCAACTACCCGTTCCTACGACCCGACGATATGAAGGCATACGTCGACGCGGCGCATGCCCGCGATATGAAGATGAAGATCTACTACACCGTGCGTGAGCTCTCGAATCGCGCGCCAGAGATCTTCGCCCTACGAAGTCTCGGCGATGAGATCTTCTCCACCGGTCCAGGTGGCGGCTTTTCCTGGCTGCAGGAGCACCTCGGCTCCGACTACATCGCCGCCTGGTTCGTACCGCGCCTCAAGGACGCCGCCATCATCAACAGCGGGGTCTCACGCTGGCACAACTACTACTTGGAGGGCCTCAACTGGCTAGTGCACAACATCGAGATCGATGGTCTCTACATCGATGATGTCGCCTTCGATCGAACCACCATGAAGCGGCTGCGCAAGATCCTCGATCGCGCCCGCCCCGGCGGCCTCATCGATCTGCACTCGGCAAACCAGTACAACGAGCGCGACGGCTATACCAACAGCGCCAACCTCTACCTCGAGCACTTCCCTTACATTGACAGGCTCTGGTTCGGCGAGTATTTCGACTACGACTCGCAGCCCGACTTTTGGCTTGTCGAGACATCGGGCATTCCCTTCGGCCTCATGGGCGAGATGCTCCAGGATGGCGGCAACCCCTGGCGCGGCATGCTGTACGGCATGACCAATCGGCAACCCTACGGAGGTCATGACCCCTCGCCTATCTGGGAGGTCTGGGACGCCTTCGGCATCCAGGACAGCCGGATGGTTGGCTACTGGGTGCCCACCCCGCCGGTCACGACGACCCACGCAGAGGTCCTGGCCACTTCCTACCTTGCGGAAGGCAAGGCCCTGGTATCGATTGCCAGCTGGGCGAAGAATACGGTTAAAGCAGAACTGAAAATTGATTGGGAGGCACTCGGTATTGATATGAATTCAGCTACAATTACTGCACCCTACATTAAGAACTTCCAGGAGGAAACCACCTTCAGACCAGGAACAGCAATAAGCGTTGAACCGGAAAAGGGCTGGTTGCTTTTGATCCAATAAGCTTGTATCTCAGGAGCAAAAGAATGGTATGACACTATACAAAGGACAAAGAAAACTACAAGAAAAGATGGAAAAGATAAAAGCATATGGTCTTCTGTTTGGTTTATTGTTAATCGTTTCATGTAAACCAGCAGTCGAAGAGGTACAGCA
>CALAKE010000129.1 GCA_937922775.1 uncultured bacterium
GTTGACGATCGTGCAGGAGCGATGCCCGTTGGCCTCGTTGAGCGCGAACTTGGTGCGTGTCTTGACCGCCTCGGTGAAATCGCCGAGCTGCGGCGCAGGATCGGGCAACCGCTCGACCTCACGCTCAAAGTTCGGGATGTCTGACCGGAAGCCCTGGAACAGCTTGCCGTCCGGCCCCTCGATGTAGGCCGCGTCCTTGTCGGAGTCGGCCCCGTCGAGGATGACCTCGCAGCCGTCGGCGTAGCGATACGAGATGCGGCGCCAGGAGCTGACGGCATCGGGGTGCTGTTGCGGGGCGTCGATGTCGATCTCGATCGGGCTGGTGTCGTCCTTGTCGAGCAGATACTGGACGGGATCGAGGTAGTGCTGCCCCATGTCGCCAAGCCCTCCGCCGTCGTAGTCCCAGTAGCCGCGAAACGACTGATGCACACGGTGCGCGTTGTAGGGCTTCACCGGGGCCGGCCCCAGCCACATCTCGTAGTCGAGCTGTGGCGGCACCGGTTCTGGCACAAGATCCGTCCGGCCGCTCCAATAGAACTTCCAGTCGAAGCCGGTGGAGGCGTTGATCGTCACCTTCAGAGGCCAGCCGAGCATGCCGGAGTCGACGACCTTCTTGATCTCGGCAACCGTCGTGTCCATGCCGTAGAAGGTGTCACGGAAGCGGAACCAGGTATTCAGTCGGAAGATCCGGTCGTTGCGTTGTACCGCCTCGACGACCTTGACCCCCTCGCCAATGGTTCGGGTCATCGGCTTTTCGCACCAGATGTCCTTGCCGGCCTCGGCCGCGGCGACCGCCATCACCCCGTGCCAATGAGGGGGCGTGGCGATGTGGATCACGTCGATGTCGGGCCGATCGAGGACCTCACGGAAGTCGCGGTATGTGTCGACACCTGGGCCTGCCATTTCGGCCGCCTGGGCGAGGTGGGCCTCGTCGACATCGCAGATGGCGAGCAGTCGGGCGCCGTCGTAGTCGATGTGGCCTTGGCCCATGCCGCCGACGCCGATGATGGCCTTTGTGAGCTCGTCGGAGGGCGACGTGAAGCCTTGCCCGCCGAGAACCGGCCGTGGGACGAAAGTAACGCCGGCCAGGCCGGCCGCTGCACCCTTGACGAAGCTGCGCCGGTTCATGATCCTCCGCCTGTCGCACGCTTGGTGCCGGCGATCTGCCGCCCGCCGGCTCGTATGAGTTCCGATCGAGATGCCGAAAATCTACCGCGCCGGTCGGAATATGACCAACGCCATCGCCGCACGAATCCGCTCCGCCCGTGATGATCTCTGAGAAATCAAGAGTAGCGGTAACGAAACCTCGTTGTGTAGCCTTCCGAAGCGGCGGGGCCCTATCGCAAGCCACGGTCGGCAGGTGCGCCATGGAGCACATGGACTACTTCCTTCAGATCTATGGGACTCTCCCCAGAGCCGGTCCCGGCGCCAACGCGCTGACCCGCAGAGCGCTCGAGCTGATGACGGGCCTGCCGGATTCCCCTCGAATCCTCGATGTCGGCTGCGGCCCTGGCATGCAGACGATCGAGCTCTTGCGAGCCACCTCGGGAACAGTCCTGGCGCTGGACATTTTCCCGGAGATGATAGAGCGGGTGAGGGACAGGGCAGAGCTCGCGGGGGTCTCTGACCGCCTCGAGACGCTGCAGCAGGACATGAACGATATGTCCTTTCCGCCATCGAGCTTCGATGTCATCTGGTCCGAAGGTGCAATCTACTTCCTCGGATTCGAGGCGGGGCTCGAGAAGGTCAGGCCGTTCGTCAAGCCGGGTGGCTACGTGGCTGTGAGTGAGTCAGTGTGGCTGAAGAGTGATCCCCCGCCCGAGGTCGTCGAGTTTTGGTCGGAGTACCCCGAGATCGACACCGTATCGGAGAAGCTCGCCGTCATCGACAGGGTCGGGTACCGGCAAGTGGGTCACTTCGTCATGCCGCCTGAGGCTTGGACCAAGCACTACTACGACCCCATGGAAGAACGCATTGCCGAGAAGGAGGCCGACTGGAAGGGCATTCCGACCGCCGAACCCGTGGTGGCCGAAGCGCGAAAGGAAATCGCCGTTTTTCGCCGATACCCCGACTACTTCAGTTACGGCTTCTTCGTGATGCGGACGCCCCAGTGAGCCTACGCTGAACCCGGCACTGCAACGACCGCAAACTCGGGTGCCTCCGGGTCGTGTGGGTCCCCGGCTACATTCCCGAAGTACTCGGCTATCTGCAGACCATGCTCGGCAAACTCGCTCTCGAGACCCTGGGGCGTGAAGCATTGAAACCAGTTGCAGATCCGGCGGGTGCGGTCGTGCTCGACGATCGTGAACTTGTCCAGCAGTGCCAGGTCCTCTCTATACTTATAGGTCTGCATGAAGCCGAAGTACTCGGCGTCCGACCAGAACCCGTCCATGAGATTCGCAGCGTAGGTAGTAGACTCCGCGCGCTCGTCGAACCAGGGAACACCGTAGACGTCGAGCAGAATCGCGCCATCGGGGGCGAGCATCGACCGGAAATTCTCCAGCATCACGGCGCGCTGCTGAGGGTTCAGCACACAGAAATCGCACATGATCATCATCACCAGGTCGAATCGACGGTCGGTCGCGAACTCCAAGTAGTTCGCTTCGATGTAATCGATATCGAGGCCTTCGCGCTCCGCGGTCTCGCGGGCGTATCTGATCGAATTAGATGAAAAGTCGATGCCCGTGACGCTCAGACCTGACCGTGACAGGCGTTCAGCGTACAGCCCGGGACCGCACCCGAGGTCGGCTACGCATGCCCCAGGAGCGAGCTGGAAGTGACGGACGATCCACCCGACTGACCGGTCGATGAAGTCGTGATTCCGCGAAGCGGCATCAACTCCCGAGTCAAGGTGGTACGCGAGCATCCGCTCGGCTATGTGTGGATCGTCCCAGAGATCCCGAGCGGTGTACTCGCTGAACGGCTCGGGCCGACGACTGATCTCCCGCAGGAACTCGAACAAGGACACCCCCTTCAGCTGCAGCCGACGGCGGAGCTGAGCAACCCGGATAGCGGTCCGGGTCCGTTGGAACAGAGTATTAGGCGCAGACGCCATCCTCGCATACTGATACTAATGCTCAACCTTCCCAAACATGCCCAGGATGGTCGACCGTACCTCGGGCCAGACATCCGTCCCAGGAACGATCGTCTCGAAGTGGGCGGCTCCCTCCAGGGCGACTGCCGTCACGTCGTCACCGGCCGCCCGCGACTTCAACCTCCGGACACCAACCGTCACTCGCTTGCGTGGCATCACAGAACGATCGAATTGCTACAGTGACGTCCGCTGACGCGTCTTCGACGACGCAGTTCGGGATGGTCTCGGCATAGAGATCAGAGATCTGAGCAGGATGCAGAGCATCATTGCCTCGCACCAAGAGGGTCGGCACTCTCAACAACCTCAACTCGGCTTCCGCCTCAAATGGCTGACTGCCTGAAGCAACAAACCGGCTCGTAGCGACAACGCTCGCAGCATCGAAGCCCTCGAGCATCGCCAAAGCCTTCTCGCGCATGGTCGGGGGAAGATTCTCATACATCGGCTTCAAGACCTCGACACCCTCAGCGATCGCTCTGCTTGCGATCGAGTCCATTCCTCGCAGGATCTCTTGCTGCTCTCGACTATAGCCATTCTCGGCACCCGCATAGATGGGCTTCACCAGAATCAGGCCAAAGACAAGGTCTGGCCGTCTTAATGCGAGCCGCAAGGCCACTCCAGTTCCACTCGACACGCCGCCGATGAAGGCCCGAGCCACTCCAAGCTCGCCGAGCATCACTTCGAGGTCCAAGGAAAGCTGGTCGAAGCTCAGTGCCTCTCCGAATCGCGACTGCCCGCTACCGCGAAGATCGGGCGTGACGACTTGGTGATCCGAGGAGAGCGGCGCTACGAATGGCAGCGCTGCAAGGTGGTTCGCCAGGGCCCCGTGCAGCATCACAACCGTCGGGCCTTGACCTTGCTTGCGTCCAAACAGACGAGCACCGCCAGACTCGAACCAGAACTCAGGCATTTACAGCACCCCACGACAGCTTGGATTGTGAGACAAGCCTCGGCGCCCCCTAACGACTCTGCAAACAGGCTGCGAACGCATGTTCGCCAGGTGCGAGATACTTTCGGCCGTTCGGGATTTGTCGGCTCACTCTGCCTTCTTTGCCGATTGGCCTGCTCCACACGTCACTTCATAGGACTCCGCCAGCCACTTTCCCCAAATCCGCTTGGGCAAGGGTTCCTCGGCCGTGAAACGGGCGGTTACCCAACCAGTCTTCCCCACCTCGAACCGCTTCGGCTCTTCCGTGGCCAGCCTCAACGCCTGCGGCATAGAGGCCTTCAGTTTGAACATTGCTTTGAATCCCTGCCCCTTCGGCCCAGGGCCGATGAACCTGGCTTCCCTGGACATTCGCGAAAAAATATACGACGTCAGTATAGCGAAGCGTCTTTGGCTATACGAAGTACTTTGTATAGTAAAGTTTCTGGGCCAAGTGACGTCGAATGATCTGGCCCCACTACGATTAGTGATCCGTTTCGGATCTATCAGCCTCTATCGCCTCTTTGATGCCTGCCAGTCTGGAGGCGTGTTGTCGGAGAAACCATGGAGCCAGAAGGGGATAGTACTCGCGTTGAAATTCGAGAGGCAGCTCGAAAAAGCTGGACGCCGTCATCCCTCGACAGCGTTCTGATCTGCATTTGCATTCCCAGGCGTCTCCACCGGCGTTGTTGATGAGGTAGTCGACAGTGACCTCCTCGCCCGTTTCGATCGGGCGTCGTGCGACCAGATCGATAGCCGTTCCGCGATACCGCACATACGCGTTCGGATCGCACGAGTGGTTCAGATATCGATCAGGCTCGCCCACCAGCAGGAACTTGCCATCCGACAGGAACGCGTGATCCGGATCTTCCTCCGGGCCAAGGGGCTGTTCGTCTGTCACCTCGCGCTCGATATTTACGACTCGAATTCGTTCGCCCTTGGCGAAAGGATGCATCGCGAAGATACCAAGGCCACGTCCCTCAGATTCCCGAACTTCAACCCCGGTCATTTTGTCCTCGATTCAGCGACCATCGCCCAGCGGCCGGCAGCAGCAGTCGGTCAGCAGGTTGCGGGTAGGCTACTTACGTTGCTTGTATTTCGGATGGAACTTGAGGGTCCGCATTGCGGTCTTCCACTCGGCGACGTACTCCGCTCGAACTCGAGGATCGACCCTCCGACGCTCGCTCGCGGCTTCGGCCTCGAGCTTCCGGTAGCTAGCCAACCGATCCGGATCGAGGCTGCCCTCCTCCACCGCTGCCAACACTGCACATCCAGGCTCCGAGGAATGTGAGCAATCGCGGAATCGGCATTCGGCAGAAAACTCATCGATCTCCGGAAACGCGTGTCCCAGGCCCTCGTCGAGATCCATGACCTTCAGCTCCCGCATGCCCGGGGTGTCGAGAAAAAGTGCGCCACCGTGGATGGGGAAGAGCTCACGGCTTGTCGTCGTGTGCCGTCCCTTCCTGTCTCCCGCCCTCACCTCGGCCGTCTTTGCGAGCTCCGAGTCCGCCAGGCGATTGATCAACGTTGACTTGCCCGCACCGGAAGGTCCGAGCAGAGCCACCGTCTGTCCTGCAGCGAGGCTGTCCCGGAGAGCTTCGATAGCGGCTGGATCCTCTACGCTCACCACCCAAAGCGGCGTGCCGAACGTCACGTCTCCCACGGCAGCCGTCGCGGCATCCAAATCTTGGGCGAGGTCTGACTTGGTCAGGACAACCTCAGGGGAGGCGCCACTCTCCCATGCCACTGCGAGGTACCTTTCTATGCTTCTGAGATTCGGAGGGATCTCCAGGGACTGCACGATCCAGAGGCGGTCCACGTTCGCGGCCAGCACCTGTTGCCCTTGGGATCCTCCCGCCGCACCACGGCGTACCGCGGAGCGACGCGGGAGAACGGCGACAATCGACCATGGATCCGACTTCTGGGGCCCCACCACGCACGCCACCCAATCGCCGGTCACGGGCTTGAGGGCAGCGGCGCCGGCGCCGACGACTCGCGCATCACGAAGACCCATAGAGGACTGGACCGTCCAGCGGTCCCGGTGCTGGGCGGTGACCCTGGCCGGCCACGCCCCTTCGGCATCTACTCCTTCGAAGGTGGCGTCCCAACCTTCATCCCACCCCAATGGGCTGAGTTCATCTGTCATGAGTTTCCTCGAGAAACAGCAAACCAACGGCTCTGCGTGGAAGCTGCGAACGCAGGCCTTTCGGCTCCTATGACACCTCGGTCTGCCTCAAGCACCACGCCTCACCAACAGAGCATGGAATGCGGCTTTCGTGCCCTCGCTCCGGGCACACTCGTATGCCTCCGGAAGACCGGAGAGCCCCGAGCCAAATAGGCGCTCGCCTGCCCCAAGTAAGATCGGTACAACCGCAATGTGAAGCTCTTCCAGCAGATGCGCCTCGAGAAACTGCCGTATCGTGGCGGCTCCACCAGCCACACGGACGTCCAGGTCGCCGGCCGCATCCTTGGCTCTGTCCAGAGCCTCATAGATCCCGTCGGTAACAAAGTGAAAGGTCGTTCCGCCCTTCATGTGCGCCGGCTGCCTGTCGTGGTGACTCAGGACGAATACTGGATGGTGGAAGGGCGGATCATCTCCCCACCACCCGTTCCAGTCAGCATCCGCCCAAGCCCCACGGACAGGCCCGAACATATTTCGGCCAATGATCGTGGCGCCAACGCCCTCGAGGCTGAGTCTCGCCCAGTCGTTGTCTGGACCCTCTTCGCCACCTTCCATGCCGTGGACCTCACGCATGCACTTAGTGGCCAGTGCCCAATCATGAAGTCGGTCTCCACCAACCCCGAGAGGGGCCTCCATGCTCTGCTCTGGACCGGCCATGAAGCCGTCCAGTGAGATTGAGAGCCCATGTCCGAGTACTCTCTGCATCGACTTGATCCTGTAAGTGGATCGCGCTGGGGTACGACCCACATGCTGCTCTAAGGCTCCGTTCGAGTGATTCCCCAGCGCAGGCGCTACCTTACGTCTTGCCGTTAGGCAGATTCCTCGCGGACGTATCGGGCCTCCACGGCGAGCGCCTCTTGGCCGTCGGGCGTTATGTTGTACATGAGGATGTGGATCTCGTCCGCACTATCGGCCCCCAGAACGATTCGCCATCCCCAGTCCGGACCCGGAGGCGCTGCGTACGTGCCGTGAACCGCGACGAGGCCTTCTTTGTCATCCTCGCCGTGGAAAAGCATGAACTTGCTGCCGGTGTGCCACGAGTCAACCCAGACAACTTCCACATCGTCCAGATCCGCCTTGGTTTGCACCATGAGCACGCCTTCCTGAGGCTCGTCCTCATACGCCCAGGTGTACGTGATCATCGCCAGCGCGCCGCGCGCGGCGAAAACCACCGATGCATCGGTTTCCGATTCCCTGACGGGGTCTTCCGGAT
>CALAKE010000130.1 GCA_937922775.1 uncultured bacterium
GAAGATCTTCTCTGATTCTCGATCCTCGAAGCCGCAGCCGTCATCACGGACCTCCAAGACCACAAGGCCGCCGGCGCTCTTCGCTGACACCCTCACCGTCCCACCATTGCAGCGTGACACGGATTCGAGCGCATTCTCGACCAGGTTGTGGAGCACGGTTTCAACGGCGGCGGCGTTGGCGTGTACCGACAGGTCCGTCGGCACCTCGAACTCGACTTCGGCATCGACACCGCGAGCCCGCTCCGCGGTAGCGCGTTGAACTGATTCGGCGACAGTGGCCAGCCTTACAGTTTCAGGTTCCATCCCGAGGCTTCCCGCTTCGATGCGCGCGGTGTCGAGCAGGTTGATGACCATTCGCTCCATGCGGTAGAGATTGCCTAGAATGCGCGAGAGGTGGCGACGACGAGTCTTCGCGTCGGGGCTACGGAGCTGCAAGGTCTCAGCGGACAGGCGAATGTTGGCCAGAGGGCTCTTGAGCTCGTGGCTCACCGCGGCGAGGAAGTTCTGCTGGCGCCGTCGCAGGCGAGCGTCCTCGCGCACCGTTCTTCCGAGCACCGCCATCCCCGCGATCAATACCAGCAGGAAGAAGCTCCCCTCCCAGGCGAAACGGTTGAGCCGGTGCCAGCGATCATTTGCCAGCGCCTCGGCAACCTCTGGGGCCAGGCGAAACTGCCTCGACGTGTCGGCGAGAATGATTTCGAGGTCAGTCCCGGGAGCCTCGGTCGGACCTCCCCCGGCCCCGGTCTGCGAGAAGGTTGGCCTGATCTCGAGATCGGGGAAGCGCTCGAGAATCTCCCCCACCGACGTCCCCGCCTCGAACATCATGTCGGCCGCGTGAAGCTCGTTGGAGTAGATGCGTGCCAGGAGAGTCTCCACCTCCGCGGTGTAGATCCACTGGTCGATGATCCACCAGCCAACCTGGGCGACGCAGATGGCCAACAGGGCGACGAAGCCGATTTGCACCAGCCGAGTGCCCTGCTGCAGGGCCATCAAGCAGCCTCGTCGGCAACGTTCTCGGTGATGCGGCGAAAGACGGGAAGAGACTCGATGAAAACGTCAAAGACGCCTGGATCGAATTGCTTTCCTCGTCCTTCTGCCATCATTTCGAGTGCCTTCTCCTCCGAGAAGGCATCTCTGTAAGGGCGGCTGTGAGTCAGTGCATCGAAGACATCCGAGACAGCGACAATACGAGCAGCGAAGGGTATCGCCTCACTCGACAGACCATCCGGGTAACCGGATCCATCCCACCACTCGTGATGAGACCGAGCGATCTGCCCCGCCATCTGAATCAAAGGGATGTCCGATCCCCCGAGCATTTCGGCGCCGATCTCGGTGTGACGACTCAGAGAATCGAATTCGGACTGAGAGAGCTTGCCCGGTTTCTTCAAAAGGTCACCCGGGACACCGATCTTCCCGATGTCGTGCATCGATGCCGCAATTCTGATGTCATCGATCATTGGCATCCCGCAGCCCAAGGCACGGGCCAGCACCTCGGCGAACATGCCGATGCGCCTGACATGAGCGTGGGATTCGCGCTCACCGTACTCCGCGGCCGCCACCAAGCGCAGCGCGATCTCTTCCTCTCGACGCCGCGTCTCCTCGGTGCGCTTAGTTACCTCGAGCTCCAAGAATCTCTGGTAGTCGCGCGCGATGATAGCCTGCTCCCGACCCTTCAATGCCGCGGCCACGTTGAGAGACAGATCCGATTGGTTGATCGGTTTGACGACGTAGCTGTGAGCCCCGAGCTCAAGGCAACGAACAGCCGTAGTGCGGTCGTCCAGTCCAGTAACCATGACCGCGGCTACTTCGTCGCCGTGCTCTTCCTTGACCTTCTCCAGGAGCTCGACACCCGACATACCGGGCAAGGTGATGTCGAGGATCAGCAGTTCATGCGGGTTCGGGCTGATGGCATCGAGGGCCTCCTCCGCGCTCGCGGCGAGCGCCACATCATAGCCCTCGTCGACGAACCAGCGGCTGAGCATCTCACGGATGAAATCCTCGTCGTCTACGATGAGGATCCTATGGTTTGTGCTCAAATCAGCCCCCAGGTCTCACTTGTGCACATCACAGCATAGCCAAAAGGACAAACAGGAGCCATCCGAATTCGGCTCGCCCCGTCGCGCCGCTTGATCGTATCATGCCCGTTATTGCTGTTTATAACCGCGATTCCCCGCTGCAAGCCGTTGGCTGATCTCACCCATCCGAGCCCTGGAAGGCTCCTCGAGGCGCCTCGGCAATGGGGAGCGAGGAGCATGACGGCAATCCTCTTTTCTGCCCGAAACAGCATCCCGGATGCGAGTGTATGAATTCCCTGGGGTCGATCCGATGGCGAAGTGCGTATCGTATGCGGTAGTCAGAAGGGACACGGATCTGGCCCGCCTTCGGCCCTGGATCGGGATTGAGAGGCTAGACTGAAGTGTGTATCACGCGCGTTGAAGCAGGGGCAGGACATTCTCCCGTTGCCATTGCGGCATGTGAGGGGTGTGGTTCTGTCCGCCATTGAGTTCAACTGAGCTGGAGAGGTGAGGTCCTGATGACGAAGCTCAAGGTCGGCGGAATGTCGTGCAATCACTGTGTCAATGCGGTGACACAAGCGCTCGGCGCAGTCCCTGGTGTCGACCGTGTAACCGAGGTCAGCCTCGAACGGGGCGAGGCAGTGGTCGAAGGAAGTGCCGACGTAGCTTTGTTGGTAGCTGCCGTCGAGGAAGAAGGTTTCAAGGCCGAGCACGCGGGATGATCCCGCCGCTTCTCCAGACTTTCTGAGGAATCATTCGATCTGATGGCAGAAGAGGTTCGATACGGTGTAGGGGGCATGACCTGTGCCGCCTGTGTTGGGCGAGTGGAGCGGGCTGTCCAGAAGCTCCCCGGGGTCGTGAGGGCCTCGGTGAACCTCGCCACCGAGCAGGCCATGGTCGAGTACGTCCCGGCCCAGGTGACACCAGAGAGTATCCAGGCGGCTATCAAGGACGCGGGATACGAAGCGAACGAGATTGCGGCCGGACGCGACCGAGAACGGGATGCTCGCCAGAGTGAACAGCAAAGCCTTCTGCGTGACCTGCGACTGGCGGCCGCGCTGACGCTGCCGCTCTTCATCCTGGCGATGGGGCCGATGGTCGCTCCCGGCATGCACGGGGCGATGACCCGCCTCCTGCCTCAAGCTGCATGGCGATGGGTGGAGCTCCTTCTCGCGACTCCAGTTCAGTTCGTCGCCGGGTGGCGCTTCTACCGACTGGCATGGGCGGAACTGCGTCATCTCAGCCCGGGCATGAATACGCTCGTGGTGATGGGCAGCTCGGCAGCATACTTCTATTCGCTCCTGGCTGTTCTCGTGCCCGAGATCTTTCCGGCGGGGACGGCCAACCTCTATTTTGAGGCCGCCGCCGTCATCATCACTCTGATTCTTTTCGGCAAGCACCTGGAGGCGAAGGCCAAGGGGCGAACCTCCGACGCTATCCGCAAGCTGATGCGGCTGCGGGCAAAGACGGCACGCGTTGTTCGAGACGGCGAGGTGACCGAGGTTCCCATCGAGGAAGTTGTTCCCGGAGACTTTGTCCAGGTTCGCCCCGGCGAGCGGATTCCTGTTGATGGGACGGTGACCGAGGGCTCGAGCTATGTTGACGAGAGCATGATCTCGGGTGAGCCGACTCCAATAGAAAAGGCTACCGGCGGCGAGGTCGTAGGCGGAACCGTCAATGGCACCGGAGCCTTCGTCTTCCGCGCCACGCATGTCGGAGCCGATACGGTTCTGGCCCAGATCATTCGCATGGTGGAGGAGGCACAGGCGGGAAAGCCGCCAATTCAGCGGCTCGCAGATCGCATCGCTGCTGTGTTCGTTCCGGTCGTTATCTCCGTCGCGGTGGTCACGTTCCTGGTCTGGATCTTCGTGGGACCGAGCCCCGCTCTGAGCTACGCGTTCGTCGCTGCGGTCAGTGTTCTGGTGATCGCATGTCCATGTGCGATGGGTCTGGCAACCCCGACGGCGATCATGGTGGGTACAGGGAGGGCGGCGGAGATGGGTACTCTGTTCCGCCGGGGTACCGCGCTCGAGCTCATGGCGAGGCTGGACGTCTTGGTTCTCGACAAGACAGGCACGTTGACCAAGGGACATCCCGAGCTCACTGACCTGGAGTTGGTCGTCGACCCGAAGGGATTGTCCGAGGACGATGTTCTGGCCTTGGTGGCGGCTGCCGAGAGGCAGAGCGAACATCCTATCGCCCAGGCAGTCGTT
>CALAKE010000131.1 GCA_937922775.1 uncultured bacterium
AAGTCGCGCGGCGCCTCGAGAGAATCCGCAACACCGTGCAGCAGCAACTCGCGGTGGACGAACGCGCCAACCTCAGTCCTGACCTACCTCCCGAGACACCTCCTTCGCTAAGCCCCGGCGTAGGCCTCATTCTGAGCGGAAGACCTAACCTCTCGAGCACATCGGAGCTGGAAGAAGCCAATGCCTTGGCGCGCGTCAGCGCACTCGCGATTCCGCCCTCCCGCGTGCCGGTGTTCGGACCCCTTCTTACCTTCGTGCGCCGGCTCACCAGTCCGCTCGTGAAGGTATTCATGGGCCACCACCTGGCTCACCAGGAGGCCTTCAATGCCCACATCGTGCGGCACCTCAATGATGTTGGGGCACGTCTCGAGGATCGGATGCGTGAGGTGGAAGAAGCACTGATCGTCTGGTCAGCGAATCCTGGAGGGCTCGACGCTCGAATGCAGGCGGCTTTCGACGACTACGATTCTGCCCTGAGACAGCGGCACATGGTGCTGTTCAGCGCCCTGGGGGAAGAGCTCACGACACTCCAGAGTCTCGCGCGCGACTCGGCCTCCCGGCATGCCGCCGACCTGGTGGATTTGAGCGTGAAGGTCGATCGGCGCTTCGATGAGAAGGACGAGGCGCTGAAAGCCCTGCATCAGCAGATCAGTCAGGAAATCACCAACGCCCTGGATCGCCTCGAGAGTACAGCCGCCGAATTCCTGAACATTCGGGCAGTGTTGCGACAGGTGCGCGAGGAAGCGGGACAGCGGCTCACACCCGTGCCGACGGCGTGTGATGGCGGAGAAGATACCTCGATGCAGGACGATCCGGCATGGCAAGGACTCGACGCCTGGCTCGGGGACCAAGACTATCGAGCCTTTCAGGCGAGCTTCCGCGGCGATCCTGACGAGATTGCCGACCGCATGCGGGCCCATCTCACGCTATTCGACGGAGTCAACGGCCCGATCGCCGATCTCGGATGCGGCCGCGGCGAGTTCCTGGATTTGCTGGCAGAGGCCGGCCATCGGGCGATCGGCGTCGAGACCAACGCCGCCGATGTCGAAGAATGTCTCGGCCGGGGCCACAAAGCTGTTGTGGCCGATCTATTCGACTGGCTCGACCAACAGGCACCCGAATCTCTGGGCGGGGTGTTCTTGGCTCAGGTCATCGAGCATCTGGCGCCGCCGCAGTGGCAGAGGCTCGTGGATCTTGCGGCGACCCGGCTCGAGCCCGGAGGCTGCCTGGTGGTCGAAACGATAAACCCCGAGAGCATCTACGCGATGTTGCGAGCGTACATTGCGGATCCGACCCATATACGTCCCGTGCATCCAGGCTTGCTCGAGTTCTTGGCGCGCCGCGCAGGATTCTTTCCCGTTCAGGTGGAGCTGCAAGCCCCCGTACCCAGGGAGGAGCGACCTACCGACCTTCCTGTCGACGCCTTCGCTGACGATCCTTCATTTCAACGCTTCGCGGGTGCCGTGCAAGAGGTCCTCGATCGCGTTGACCGTCTCTGCTTCGCCCCACAGGAATATACGCTGTGGGCGAGGAGGCCCGACGGCAGCGGGGGAGACATGGCCTGATGGCCCGACGCCGCATCTGTGTCGCTGCACCACAGGTTCCCTTCCTGCGCGGCGGTGCAGAGCTACACGCCGAGCTCCTCGTCAAGGCACTGGCGGAGCAAGGACACGAAGTAGACATGGTGACCCTGCCATACACCTGGACGGGCGATCGTTCTTCGCTCGAGCAGGCGCTGGCGTGGCGCATGGTTGACCTCGCGGTGGAAGTAAACCGTGTGCCGACCGACCTCGTGATTGCAACCAAGTTCCCTTCCTACCTGGTCCGCCACCCCAACAAGGTCGCATGGATCTTCCACCAACAGCGCGAAGTCTACGATCTTCATGGCACTGCCTTCGGACCTTTTTCCCAATCGGTGGAGGATCAGAGTTTGCGGCAGGCTCTGGTCGAGCTAGACCTGCATGCGCTGGGTGAAGCGCGCGCTCTCTTTACCAACAGCAGCAACACTGCGGATCGATTGCACCGCTACTGCGGCATCGAAGCGCGTCCTCTGTATGCGCCCCCGAAGCTCTATGAGGATCTGCATCCAGGCCCATATGGTGATTATCTTCTGTACGTTGGACGCCTGGACCGGATCAAGCGCATTGACCTGGCAATCGAGGCACTCCGCGAGACGACAAGCTCGACAGAGCTGCGCATCGCCGGCCGTGGGCCGCATCTTGCCGAGCTCCAACAACTCACCCAAGAGCTCGATTTGCAGGATCGCGTCCACTTCTTGGGTTTCGTCAGCGACGAAGAGGTCGTCGACCTCTACGCTGGTTGTTTCGCCGTGCTTCTGACTCCTCACGACGAGGACTATGGGTTTACGACGCTCGAAGCGTTCTTCGCCGGCAAGCCGGTTGTCACGACCGAGGATGCGGGCGGAGTGCTCGAGTTCGTCGAAGAAGGGATTAATGGATTTGTCGTGCCGCCCGAGGCGGCGCGACTCGCCGGCTGCATCGACACGCTCGATGATGATCGCGCGCTCTGTGAGAAGCTCGGCAGTGCCGGCCGCGACCTCGTTCGCGAGAGAATCAGCTGGTCGATCGCACTCGAAGCGTTGACCGCCACCGTGGACTAGTCGGATGCGCCTCGCCGTCGCCTTGCCGGCCCTGGAGCGTGACTCCCTGCACTGCCGCGCAATGGAGGCGACCCTAAGAGCTCTGGCCAAGAGCGGCGTAGACCTCGAGGGCTTCGCAGAACACGATCGCCTCGCCGCAGAACAACCGGGCTTCCCCATCTACCACTACCTCCGCCTGCCGGAGCGACATGACAGCCTACCTTTCGATGTCGCTCTCTACCCCATGGGTCGCGACGCCTCTCCCTATCAGGCGACGTGCTGGCTGATGCGCCAGGCTCCGGGTGTTGCCTGGCTCTTCGATTCGGTCCTTCACCATCTGGCCCTGGGCGGGATCGCGCTGATGGGTAGATGGACGAGCTATAGGGGTCTCCTCGAGGCCGCCTACGGCGACATCGGCGCTGCGCTTACACATACGGTGGCACAGAACTGGGGAACCAACAGCCTATTTCGGCACTATGACCTCGTGGCGGAGCTGACTCGCGACCAACATGCGGTGGTCGCCTCTTGGCCCGCGCTAGCAGACCGATTGGCGAGGCGCATGCCAGACCGAAACATTGCTGTTGCGCCCCTGCCACTTGCTGAAGATCCGAAGTGCTGGCAGCTTGCCGACGAAGTCGAGGCGCTGGGGCCGACGACCGCCATTCTGTCGATGAACTCCTCGAACCCCGCCGCTACCGTTGCCGCTGCCGCTGCGGTTCTCGACGGTGATCCTGAGGCCAAAGCCATCTTCTGTACGAGCACGTTTGCCTACGCCAATGGCGCGCGCGAGTCTGCCCGGCGCCAGGGAATCCACGATCGTATCGAATGGATCCTCGATCCGCCTCAAGACTTGCTGGCCAGCGTCGCAAGAACGGCGAATGTGTTGATCTGGCTGGATGAAGATCTGCGGGCAGACGGACGCGCCCTGCTCCTGCAGGGATTGGCCGGCGGCAAGTTGACTATCGTGCCGCGCAGTGACCTCTATGAAGATATCCCCGATGGTGTCGTTGCGAAGGTGCACCCCGGATACTCTCTCGGCCCCGAGATTGTCGCCGTTCTGGAGATGCTGAAATCGAATGCCAATGTCCGCCGAAGCATGCAGCAATCAGCCGCGAAATTTGCGCTGAGAATGCCCAGCGCTGATGAGGCTGCTGCCCAACTACGGGAGACGCTACGAGCGATAGTGCCCTCAGGGGGGCTTCGGATTTCTCACGTTTCCGCGCCCGTATGGGATGCGCTCGATGAGGACCTCGATACCCACCTGATTCCCTCCGAAGCAACGGTGTCGACGCGCCGACTGCTCAGCGAGTTGATTAGCGGCGTGGCAAGTCAGCCACGATGTTCCGAGGTCGTGACCCCGCGGGGAGAGGGAGAGGGGCCGGAGTGAACTGGTACCTGCTAGCCCTGGCTGCCTTGCTCATCCTTCCAGGTTTCATTGCCTTTGAGCTCTCGAGGAATCTCGGGTCAAAGCCTTCTCGGTTGCCTGTCTCAGAGAAGATCTTCGTCCAAGTCGCCTTCTCGTTCGTCGCTACATCTTGGCTGAGCCTTCTTCTCGCAGAAGCGGGGTTCTTCAACCGGGCATCTCTTCTTTGCGCTGCCCTCATCTCGGTGGCGGCAGCCGTTCTCCTGATCCGGCGGCGACGCCGAGTGAAACGAGTGGCGGAGACGACGGAACGACTGCCAGGGGATGTCACCGTATTGGTTGCGGTGCTGATCGTCATCCTGGGGGCTTCGTCCTTTTTCCCGGCCTTCGAGCAGACGATCGGAGCTCGTGATCCGACAACCTATGTACTCTGGGGAATCCAGCTCGGGCGGCAAGGCGGCATCATTGACCATGACCAATTTGTCGCCGATCTGGAGCCCGAGGAGGTTGTCACGTTTTTCGGCTCGGGCTTTCTGGATACCCGAGCGCATTACGGATCCCGCTTCCTCGGCTTCTATCTGACCGACCCGTCCACGGGGCGAGTCGAGGCTCAGGGTCTGCCGCTCTACCCGACGTGGGTCGGGCATGGATACCTCGCCGCAGGCGTTGATGGTGCGCTGGCCACTACGCCTCTGCTGGCGGCGTTCGCCTGCGTCGCCATCTTCTTTCTCGGACGCCGGACGTGGGGTCCGGTGGTAGGAGGGACTGCCGCTCTGTGGCTCGTGCTGGCGCCACCGCAGGTCTGGTTCGCACGGTACGCCAACGCCGAGATACTCGCCCAAGTCCTTGTGCTGATTGGCCTCTATGGGCTGGTTGAGTATCGTCGTCGTGAGCAACCGCTGTTTGGCCTGATGGCCGCCATTGCGCTGGGTTTGACTTGGCTCACTGCCGCCTGGCTCGTGATGCTGCTAGTGCCGCTGTACTGTCTTCTCGCCATCGACCTGGCGCTCGGCCGCGTGCGACGCTCCGACTGGCTCTGGTTCTGGTGGCCTCTCGCCGCTGTCGGGGTCCACGCTGTGATTCACGGGATCTTCTTCTCCTGGGCCTACATCTTTGATCTGGTGCGAGTTGTCAGGAGCACCGGGGGCAACCCGGGACCGACTCGTACGGTGGTAGTCATCACAGCGGTCTTGCTGGCCGCCGTTGTGCTGGTTGGCTGTTGGCTTTGGGGTCGACGGGGTGCGGGTGCAGGCGGGCTGGGAGAGGCAGGGGCGGCGGGGATCGAGGCTGACAGCGCGACGGCAGGGGAGGCCGGCACGCCGTCCCCGCCGATGATGGCGCTCGCGATCTCTTCGGCGCGATGGCTACTGGCCACGGCTGTTGTGCTCATGGCTGCCTACGGGTACTGGCTACGCCCGGTCCGCTACCCGCACTGGCAAGCCCTTTCAGTCCTCAACCTTACACTCGGAATCACTCCCCTTGCCTTCGGCCTTGGTGTCCTGGGCGCCGTGCTGCTTTTGGCCTCGCCGCGGCAGCTAGTCCGGGGTGGCGCTGTCTTGATCATCCTGCTCGGTGTAGGGATTCCCGTGTTGATCCAGCCACAGATCATCCCCCGCAACATGTGGGCGCTCCGTCGCTTTTTGCCCGTGGTGATTCCACTGGTGCTTGCAATAGGGGGCTACGCCCTCTGGAGGCTGTTGGGCTGGATCGGGAAGCTACCCGGAGACCAAGATCCCCCTAGTGGAGATTCGGCGAGGGGCTTGGGCGGGTTCGCGTGGCAGGGCGGTGTGCGGTGGAGACAGACGTTGGCAATGGCGATTGGAATGGCGATCACGATCGGCCTGGCTCTATCTCTCGCGACGCGGGCGACCCCCCACCGTCAGGCGCACGACTACCGTGGAGCTCGAGCTATCGTCGATGCCATTGCCGGCAGCGTCGAACCCAACGCTATCTTGATCTTCGAGGCTCGCTCAGGCTGGAAGCTCCTCGACCTTGCCCCGAGCCTCGCCTATACGAAAGGTTTCGACGTTCTATCGGTTTTTCTCGAGGAGGATGATCTTGCCTCGCTTAGCGGCTTCTTCTTGAGGCAGGCGCAGATGGACCGCCCCGTCTATTTCTTCACACAAGGCTTCAACTACCACTTCTCGACTCCCCGAGCCATGCCGCATCGGCGGTGGTCTTACTGGCTGGAAGAGCTCGAGGAGGTGCAGGGTCGCCTACCGCGTGACATCCGTGGGTCGCGGATTCCGTTCGCTAGCTATCGGCTCGAGGTCGGGCGGAGCAATGAGTCTGTCCCTGGAGGCATCGATATTGGACGCTGGGATGATATCTACGTTGCCGAGATGCTCCCCCCCGAGGACGACTGGAGAAGGTCAGTGCGCTGGACAAAGGGCACTGCCTTCATTTGGCTACCGGGACTCGGAAGCGATACTTCATACATCGATCTGCGAATGCACTCACCGGATATTCCGTCACAACCGGGGCGCACCCTGAAACTCTCACTGGATGATGTTGCTCTCGGCGAGGTGGCTTTGAACCCGCTCTCCTGGGAGACTTACACTCTCGAGGTTCCACCTGAGTGGCGGCCGCAGGAAGGCCGAGTGCCGAGATTGACACTGTCGACCACGCCGTTTCGACCGGCGGATGAATTCGCCGGCAGCACCGATCGAAGGCAACTCGGCGTACGACTCGACTGGGTTCGCTGGCGACCGAGTGAAACAGATGAAGCTCATCGTCCAAATTCCGTGCCATAACGAAGCCGAGCACCTACCCGCGACGCTCGCCGCGATACCGCGGCAGATCGAGGGAGTGACGAAGGTAGAGGTGCTTGTCATCGATGACGGCAGCTCTGACCGCACCGTGGAGACAGCGCACGAACACGGCGCGGAGCACGTAATATGCTTCGCGCGTCGGCGCGGACTGGCGCGGGCGTTCCGCGCCGGTCTCGACACGGCCCTCCTTCTAGGGGCCGACATCGTCGTCAACACGGACGGTGACAATCAGTACGAGGGCGCGGACATCCCCCAATTGGTTGCTCCGGTCCTCCGCGGAGAAGCCGACATCGTCATCGGCGATCGCGATCCCGGAGCGCTCAAGCATTTCTCCTTGGCGAAGCGCAAGCTCCAGCGTCTGGGTTCCTGGTTCATGCGTCGCCTATCAGGCACGAGGGTCGCGGACGCGACGAGTGGCTTTCGAGCCTACAGCCGTGAGGCCGCGACTCGTATCAACGTGGTTTCCGACTTCACCTACACGCTGGAAACACTTATTCAGGCAGGCAAACTGCGTCTGGCGGTAATCGACGTTCCCGTGCGCACTCATCCGACGAGCCGGACCTCGCGTCTAGCTCCCACCATCTTCCACTATCTCGCGCAGGCGGGAACCGCGATGGCCCGCGCGTACACGCTGTACGAGCCACTGAAGATCTTCAGCTCGCTGGGCCTGGTCCTTTCGCTGGCCGGCGTCGCCCTCGGAGTGCGGTTCCTCTACTTTTGGTGGTTCGTAGATGGCGGCAGAGGGCACATTCAGTCGCTGATCCTGGCTGCCATCCTGGCGATCGTCGGATTTCAGGTTTTGTGTCTGGCCGTGCTGGCGGACCTGCTTGCGGGCAACCGAAAGCTCGTTGAAGAGGCCTTGTACCGGCTGCGCAGGCTCGAACAAGGCTCAACTACACCGACATTCAACAGGGGAGGAGGCAGCGCACGGGCAGGCCGCACCGACGTGCCCCTTACCGAGCCGGATCAGCGAAACGGCGGCTCCTGATCCCAACAGAAGAGCGGAATCAAATCGTGCCAAAGATCACCATCATTATCCCGGCCTACAATGAGGCCGAGGTCATCGGGAGTGTCGTCGACGGCATCCGCGCCGCGGCGGGAGACGACGACTGGGAGATCCTCGTTGTGGACGATGGCTCGTCTGACGAAACGAGCGAACGGGCGTCACGCCCGGGCGTGCGCGTCGTCAAGCATCCTTACAACAAAGGCAATGGCGCGGCCGTCAAGACGGGTCTGAGAGAGGCGGTGGGCGAGATCATCTGCCTGATGGACGCCGACGGCCAGCATGATCCGCGAGAAATCCCCAAGTTGCTCACCGGCCTGCAGACCTACGACCTTGTCATCGGCACGCGCACGGGTCGCCAGTCGGGCGGAATACTTCGCTGGTTAGGGAACTTCTTCTACAATCGCCTGGCTTCTTATCTCACTAACCACCAGATCTACGACCTGACCTCGGGCTTCCGTGCCGCGTGGCGCGACAAGATGCTGGAATTCTTGCCGCTGTTTCCCAACGGCTTCTCCTACCCAGTCACCAGCACGATGGCCTTCATCAAGGCGGGCTACAACGTCGGCTTCATCCCGGTCACCGTCAGCAAGCGAGTTGGACAAAGCAAGATTCGCGTCTTGAGGGACGGCGTGAAGTTCGTTCTCATCGCGATGCGGATCATCATGCTGTTCTCTCCAATGCGCATCTTCCTGCCGATCAGCACGTTACTCTTCGCGGGCGGGGCGGGCTACGCCATCTACACGATCACTACCGAGGTGCACATCACCAACACGACCGTGCTGCTGTGCACAATGAGCGTAGTGACCTTCCTGATTGGACTCGTATCGGAACAGATCGCCCTCATGCGCTTTGAGCGCCAACAGTGATGGTGTGAATGGTAGAGGGCCGCGAACGGCCCTGAAGGTAACCTCCGAAGATCCACACATGGCTACCGAAAAACAGCGCCCGCCTTTCTGGAACTCCTGGGGATGGCGACTCATCGGAGTGGTGATCCTGGGGCTGATCCTGTGGCGAGTCGGCATCGGGGAGATCGGTGGTGTCCTGCTGCGGGTGAGCGTGCCGGCGCTAGCTGCTGCGGGAGCGTTGGCTATCGCTGTCCTCCTGCTCCGTGCTCTGCGTTGGTGGCTGTTGTGCCGCGGTCTGCAGATCGACGTGACTCTGGCAGAAGCGCTGCGCATCTACCTCGTTGGAGCCTTCGTCGGCACGGCCACACCCGGGCGTATTGGTGACATCGTCAAGGCCTACTACGTGCGAGACCGCCGGCCGCAGGGCGGTCTGACCTCGGGCATCGCGACGGTCGTTTACGATCGCCTGTTGGATCTCGGGCAAATCGGTGCTCTGGCCCTGGGCGCGGTAACGGTGTTGCCATGGATTGACGAGAGGTGGGGCCCGGTGCTGGTGGCCGTCGCTCTAGCAGCCTTCTTGCTCGCGACCGCATGGGGGCCGACGCGGCGTGGACTGCTGGCGGCACCGCTGGGATGGGCCCTCAAGCGCTTTCCGGGTAGCGACGGCGTGGCCCCAGGGGCATTGCCCGCCGCCCCGATGATCGGCGCACAGATTCTCTCACTGGCGGCCCTGGCATGCTTCGTGGGGGAGACGATCGTGTTGGCCCGAGGCCTGGGCATCGATGGACCGTCCCTGTGGCAACTGGCGGTGCTCGCCGCGGTCGGGGCGCTGATGGGCCTACTGCCGATCACGATCTTCGGCGTTGGCACGCGCGATGCTCTCTTCGTTGCCGCGGCCCCCATGCTCGGCACGCGCCCCGAAGCCATGCTCACACTGTCATTGTTGTGGTTGCCTCTCTACGCGCTCAACGGAGTGCTCGGCTGGGCAGCATGGCTGCTGAGCCCTCCTCGTGAGCGTCAGCCAGCGACGCCACATCTGGATCAGTCAGCGTGAACATCCTGCACCTAGCTACTACGTATCCGTTGTTCCCGGGCGATAGCAACGCCGTCTTCGTAGAGAACCTCGCTGAGGCGCTCGCCGCGCGGGGTCATGGCGTGCACGTACTATTGCCCTGGCACCCGGAGCTACAGCTCGACAGAGAGGACCGCCGCGCCCAGCTCTACTCTTTTCGATATGCGCCGTTCAAGCGCTGGCACCCCTGGGGATATGCTCAGGCGCTAACTGCTGACAAGGCGCTACGCTGGGACGCGTACGTGGCGGCGCCGCTCGCTGCCATGGCTTCAGCATGGGCGGTGCGCCGGATGCTCCGCACGACCCCGATCGACATCGTGAACACGCATTGGATCCTGCCGAATGGCCCGATCGCGACGCTGGCCCTCGCCGGCAAAACGTGCCCAAATGTCATTTCCTGCCATGGTAGCGGTGTCTTCCTCGCCGAACGCCACGGCTGGGCCAGGGCGGCCGCCAGATGGACTCTGAATCGCAGCGCCAAGGTAACGGCATGCTCCCAAGATCTTGCGCGACGAGCCGACAGCTTGGGGCCGGGGCATGGGGTGGAGTGGATACCCTACGGCGTAGACACTGACACCTTCGGGCCGCTGGCGACGCACGACTTGCAGGTGACACGTCGCAAGATATCCGACCAGCACGGACTCGACCCGGGTGGACAATGGATCCTGGCTGTGGGCCGCCTCGTGCACAAGAAGGGGTTCGATCGCCTCGTCGCTGCTCTTGCCATGGTGAGGCAGACCGCACCGAGCGCTGAGCTTCTCATCGTCGGCGACGGTCCACTCGAGGGTCCACTTCGACAGCAAGCGCGAGACGCAGGCGTTGGTGAAGAAACACACTTTCTCGGCGCCTTGTCCCATGAGCTGCTCCCCGACTACTACGCGACCGCCGACCTGGTCGCAGTGCCTTCCGTCCATGGCCCCGCAGGGAACGTGGATGGGCTTCCCAATACGTTCCTGGAAGGTCTGGCAAGCGGCACCGCCGTGGTTGCGAGCCGCGTTGCGGGCATGCTGGATGTGGCTGGTGACGGCAGCACAGCTCTGCTGGTTCCGGAGGGAGACGCGGAAGCACTCGCCACCGCGCTGGTGGAGTTGTTGCTTGATGATGAGCGCCGGCAGCGTCTTGGCGATGCCGCCCGGCAGCTGGCCATGAGTCGATTGAGCTGGGACCAAGCTGCAGCACACTTCGAGTCCGTCTACGCGGAGGCCCTGGAAGAATGAAAGGGCTCCAAGTCGATCTCGTCTTCCCACGTTTCAAGATCCTCTCTGGGGCCGAACGTGCCATCCTGGGAATCGCCGCTGCGCTCCTGCGCGAAGGGCACCGGCCTCGCATCGTTTGCCACCAGTTCGATCCATCTTGCCGGCCGCGCCTGCCTGCCGGTGTCGATCTCGAGTGCACCGGAGCGAAGCTGGATTGGAGCCGCAATCGATACGTCAATGCCATCTTCGACTACCTGCGCACTCTGCGACTCGCGCCTGCTCTCGACCCCAATGCCGATATCCGTGTCTTCTTCGGGCCTGCGCTCTTGCTGGCATGGCGCCGGACTTGGCGGCGGCGCCGCGGGTCACCGACCATCTACTATTGCTGGGAGCCGCCCCGGGTCCTTTACCAAGATCGCAAGGCTGTGCTGTCGCGGGTGGGCATTCTGCGCCTGCCCTTGACCGCCGCGCTGGCGCTCTACCGGCGTCTCGATCGCCGCATGGTGGCTGCCATGGATGCGGTGGTGACCTCCAGTCCGTTCGCGGCGCAGCAAATCGAGAGCTGCTACGGTCGGCCCGCGCACGTGATCACTCTCGGTGTCGACCGCGGCCGTCTGGATCAATTCAAGAGAGAGCGCCGCCGAGGGACGCCCGTTCTCCTCACGGTCAACTATCTGCATCCGCGCAAGAGGGTGGATCTGATCATCGACGCGGTAGCTCTGCTCTGTCGCAACAGGGGCCCGGACGACGGGCCAGCCCCACGCCTGCGTATCATCGGCGAGGGCCCTGAGAGAGCTTCTCTCGAATCCAAAGCTCGAGAGCTCGGTATCGAAGACAACGTGGAATTCCTCGGTTTCCTCCCCGACGACGACCTGCCCCGTTACTATTGGGGAGCAACCTGCTACGTGCATGCCGCTGTCGAGGAGTCCTTTGGTCTCTCCGTCATCGAAGCGGCCTACTGCGCGCTGCCGGTTGTGGCGGTGGACGAAGGGGGCGTAAGGGACACCGTCGTGGACGGTGTGACTGGATTCAGGGTTCCGGCGAGTGGGGCCGGGGTGGCGCAAGGCATCGAAAAAGTCCTGGCGATTCCCGATCGGGGCGCAAGTCTCGGTGCTTCTGGACGTCAGCTCGTCGATAGCCGCTACCAGTGGCGCCGGGGAGTCGAAGACTTGCTGACACTGGCAAGAAGCGTGAGGCGGTGAATCATGTGGGCTAGACACCCGACACCCCACGTGGGCGGATGGCGCCGGGAATGGGGGCTGTTGTGCCTGGTGGCTCTGCTGGCTCTGCCGCTATTCACCCCTCGCCTATATG
>CALAKE010000132.1 GCA_937922775.1 uncultured bacterium
AGGGCGACATGTACGCTGTGCGGCAGGCCTACTTCGGCCTTGGCTACCTCGATTTCACCTGGGGTCAGCCCGAGATTTCAGTGTATGACGTCGATCAGGGGATGTTTTTCGACTCCGAGCAGCGTCTGTTCGTGACCATTCCCGTGGACGAGGGAACACAGTACTCGGTAGGCGAGGTGGTTTTTGAGGGAAATGAGGCGATTCCCGATGGTGCGCTGGCCGCCTTGGTTCCCCTGTCGACGGGTGACGTTTTCGACGTCGAGATGGTTCTCGAGGCGCAGAAGGCGATGGAATCGATCTACATGAACCGGGGCTATCTGCAGGTCCTGGTGGTCCCGGCGCCGAGCCAGAATCCCGACACTGGCGTGGCCGACCTGACCTACAGAATCTGGGAAAACGACCTCTACTACGTCCGGCGCGTGGACTTCGAAGGCCACACGAACACCCGCGACTACGTCATCCGTCGCAACCTCATGCTGAACGAGACGGATCGTTGGAGCCAGGGTGCGTTCCAGGCGAGCCTCTACAAGATTTACCAGCTCGGCTACTTCGATAACGTGGAGCCAGAGCTTTCGATCGTCGATCCCACGACCGGAGAAGTGAAGGTCTTTGACCTGGAGAATCGCGACCCTCAGCCCATCGAGCGTGAGCCGGATGCCGAACCGGGCAGGGGTGAGGTCGATGTAAAGCTCAAATTGAGCGAGGTCGGTCGCAACCAGATCAGCTTCGGCGGCGGTGTGTCAGCGCTAGATGGAGCCTTCATCAACCTCGGCTACACCACACGGAACCTCTTCGGTCGTGGACAAACGGTGTCACTCTCCGGTCAGTTCGGCGGCCGCCGAACGAACGCTCGCATTTCGTTCATGCAACCGTTCCTGTTCAACCGGCCGTTGCGTTTCGGTTTCGATCTATTCAAGGACGACCTCGACTACTTCGACTTCCAGAGGAAGGGAACTGGTATCTCCACGCGTATCGGCAAGGCGCTCGGTAGAACCGAGATGACGACAGCGTTTTTCGAGTACAACTACGAGTTCATCAGCGTCGGTGACGTCTCGCCTTCGCTGGGATTCGGGAGGCCAATCTCGCAGTTCAACCCTTACTACTACGGGTCTGGAACGTTCAAGACGAGTAGTGTGCGTCCCTACATCATCAGCAACACCGTAAACAATCCGTTCAACGCCAGCCGCGGGCGCAGGTTGCTGGCTTCTCTCGAGATCGCAGGCGGGCCGCTCGGCGGAACGCTTGACTACTGGAAGGCGACAGGTACGGCAACGTGGTACATCCCGACTGTGATCAGTGGCAGGGGCGTCGGGGCAAAGATCAGCCAGATCTTCGCATTCAACGTCGAGTTGCGATACGCGGGGGTGTACGGCGAAACGCCGATCTTGCCGATCTTCGAGCGTTTCTTCCTGGGCGGTAGCAACTCGATCCGTGGTACGCGGCTGCGCTCCGTGGGTCCGGTCGACCAGTACGGCAACATCCTGGGCGGCGACCGCGCCATGCAGTACAACGTCGAGTACATCTTCCAGATCGCCAGTCCGATACGAATCGCCATCTTCCATGATGCGGGACAGGCGTGGGCGCCGGATGCCGGCTTGGATCTTACGGAGCTGCGCAAGACCGCAGGCGTCGAATTCCGGGTGTTCATGCCGATGTTCAACGTTCCATTCCGCTTCTTCTGGGCCTACAATTTCGATCCAAGAGCGGAATTCGGCGAGGAGAAGTCAACCTTCGAGTTTGCGATTGGGTCCACATTCTGATGCCCCTGCAGGTAACAGTGTCCGCCTGTCAGAGCTGACAGCGCGGCTGCAGGGCTCATTGGAGCTCGGAGGGGAAGAGGATCCGCTGATCAGTGGTGTCGCATCGCTCGAGGATGCGGTCGCGGGAGAAATCAGCTTTCTCATCGACGGGCGATACCGCCAGCACCTGGCGAGCACGGCTGCCAGCGCCGTCATAGTTGGTCAGGATATGGACCCGCCCGACGAGATCCCCCCTGGCCTGGTCCTCCTGCGTGTCGTCAATCCCTATCTTGCGATGGGCACGACGCTCGGAATCCTCAACCCGACGTCACGGCCGTTACCGGGCATTCATCCCACCGCGGTGGTGGCGGAAGGGGTGGATCTCGGTGCAGCGGTTCATGTGGGGCCCCGAGCGGTCATTGGTGAGGGCGTGCGCATCGGACCTGACTCGGTCGTCAGCGCTGGGTGTGTGCTGGCTCCGGGTGTGCGGATGGGAAGCGCTTGTACCCTTTTCCCTAGCGTCACTGTCTACGAGAAGGTTGTACTGGGCGATCGGGTGATCGTTCACTCGGGCACCGTCCTCGGGTCTGATGGCTTCGGCTATGCCCAAGATGGTGGCCGACACGTGAAGATCCCACAGACGGGCGGTGTGATCATCGAAGACGATGTCGAGATCGGCGCCAACTCGTGTGTCGACAGGGCCACTCTGGGGCTCACCCGGATTGCCCAGGGCACCAAGATCGACAACATGGTGCAGATCGGCCACAATTGCCAGATTGGTGCTCATACCATAATTTGTGGGCAGGTCGGTTTGAGTGGCACGACCAAGGTCGGCGCCGGCGTCATGATGGGAGGGCAGTCGGGCACGGCAGGCCATTTGATGATCGGCGACGGTGCCATGGTGGCCGGTGGCACCGGGGTCATCAATACGGTCGCCCCTGGCGCAACGGTTGCCGGCTATCCACATCAAGAGATCTCGAACTGGCGACGCGTTACGGCGGCGCTGCGTAAGCTACCTGACCTGATGCGGCGTGTAAGCCGGTTGGAATCGGCAACGGGCATAGGGAGGGAGGAGGACGAGTGAGCCTGGAAATTCGTCAGATCATGGATGTTCTGGCACACCGCTACCCGTTTCTGCTTGTCGATCGAATTCTCGAGATGGAACCGGGCAAGCGTGTCGTCGGCCTCAAGAACGTCACCTACAACGAGGAATTCTTCCAGGGACACTTTCCCGGCAACCCGGTAATGCCCGGCGTGCTGATCCTCGAGGCCATGGCCCAGGTAGGCGCATTTCTGGTTCAGCAGGAGATCGGCGACATGAGCAACAAGCTCATGTACTTCGCGG
>CALAKE010000133.1 GCA_937922775.1 uncultured bacterium
GGAGGGCATCCTACGGGTATCGTTGGCCAAGGCAGCCGTTGACCGAATGGCTACCGGCTCCACACCGGGCAGAGCAGGTAGCTCCGCGCTTGCCCGACTGGGCAGGGTGCACGGGCACGCCGGCCTGATTCTCGTGGACCGAAGAGGTAGGGCGTCCGCTGTTTTCAACACCCCGCGGATGGCTCGCGGATTGGCGACCGAGAAGGACGGCCTGCGAATCGGCATCGACGGGACACTGCGACGATCCTATTTGTAGCCCACGATGTAGGCGATCCAGGAATCGGTATTTTCGGCGGTTTCCTGCCGGGTGTAGACACCGTCACCATCGCCGTCCTCGTCGATACCCTCCCAGTAAGCCTCGCTGCCAGCGAAGCCTGCGTCCTCGAGAATCTCGCGAAGCTCGGGCAACGTCCACAGTCGCCAATCGTAGGTGAACGCCTTTTCGATACGTTTGCCTTTCGGTAGATCGAAATGGATATAGCAAACCATCCGCCCCTGGATGGGATCGAATTCGTCCTGGTCCCAAACGTAGGAGAAATCTTCGTGTTCTGTCGTTTCCTCGATGAGTTGCTGCGCCTCGGGCCCGCCGTAGAGGTCGAGCACGAACAGGCCTTCATCCCGGAGGTTAGCGTGAGCCCGCCTGAAGTACTGCAACATCTGGCGGCGCTTCTGAAACGTGAAATAGGAAAAATTGAACGCCGCGATGATGTCCACCGGTGGATCCTGGCGGTCGAGCACATTGCCTTGGACAAGCGCCAAGCGGGCTCGCTGAGCTTCCGTCAATCGGGCCGCGTTGTGCCTCGCGCCCCACTCGAGCGGCTCGTTGTCCAAGTCGATGGCCCAGGCGGAGTTGTTTTCGTTGTCGGCAACCCATGAGCTGGCCAAGTACGCCGTCCCGCCGAAATCCTCGCGCAAAAGGCGCGGGGGCCTGCCGTAGCGCTCATGGAAGGTATTCTGCAGGAACTCGATGTCGGCCTCGGGTTCCTGTACCGAGAGCTGGTAGAGTTCGTGCCTGTCTGGCTTACGTCTTTTCGGTTTCTTGCGCTTCGGTCGCCGGTTCTTAGGGGTCATGTGAATCCTCTTTCTCAGAACGGGCAGCGGTGGCTGTCAGCGGCCACCTCCTACCGGCGATGCGGAAGGCCGTAGACACGGAGGCAATGCCCCATGGGTGAGCTTCAGTACGGCACCGCCAGCTGGTCGGAGGAGAGCTGGGAGGGTGTCTTCTATCCCAAAGGTACCGCCCCCGGTGACTACCTGACCTACTACGCCAGCCAGTTTACTACCGTAGAGGCCAACGTCACCTACTACAGAATCCCCAGCAGGGAAATGGTCAGCGGCTGGGACCGCAAGACGCCGGATGACTTCACGCTGGCCGCCAAGTTCCCGCGCTCGATCGTCCATGCGGGGAAGGGGCCGAGACCGGACGCCGGCGTACTGCTCGATCCCGACAAAACGGGCGGCGATCTCGAACAGTTCCTCGAGGCCATGGACCTGCTCGGTGCGAAGTGTGGTCCTCTGGTGTTGCAGTTTCCCTATTTCAACAAACAGGCTTTCACCAGCTCCGCGCCATTTCTGGCTCGTCTCGATTTGTTCCTCGCGGGGCTGCCCGATCGTTTCCGCTATGCCGTGGAGATCCGCAACCGCAACTGGCTGACGGCGGATCTTTGCGACATCCTGCGCAGCCACCGTACCGCCCTGGTCATGACCGACTTGTCCTACATGCCTCACCCCGCGGATGTCGCCAAGCAGATCGATGTCGTCACGACCGATTTTGTCTATGGGCGTCTCATCGGTGATCGAAAGGCCATCGATGCGGTGACCACGACATTCGACCGTGTCGTGCTGGATCAAACCTCACGCCTACGTCGTTGGGCTGACCTCCTGGGCAAGTTGTTGCCTGGAGTCAACGCCGCATTCCTCTACGCCAACAACCACTACGCAGGTCACGCCCCTGACACGATCCGAGAGGTCGCCGCGATGATCGAGAGAAGCGCTGCGGGCTAATTTTCAGCCTCGATGCGCACCGGGCTGCTGCAGGAGCCATTCTTCCACGGAATGTGGGCGTGGCCACGCCACCAACATCGCGATCAGCGCCACCGCTGAGAGAGTAACGGCCCACAGCCAGCTGCCGGTCAATAGCGACAGAACGAGGCCGATGACGCCGCAAGCCTCACGCATCGCGAAGCCGACAATCACACCCTGGGAATACGACTGTAGAGCTACCTCAGCGCCGGAGTCCTGCCCTATCGCCGCAGCCTTCGCGCGCAGCACACGGGTGAGCATCTCGGCTGCGGGCAGGGTCGCAAGGGCTACGACCGCGATGACCGTCGTGATTGTGGGATCGATCGCGGCGAGGGCTTGAAACCCGAGAAGCTCGACCAAAGCCCAGGCCAGGCCGGCGTAGATCAGCAAGCTCGAGGCGAACGCAAAGCAGATCATCTGCAAGCTCCTGACCTGTCGATCGATTCTCTTGCTGATGCCTTCATGGCTCATCGAGGTGGTCTCCGGTTGCGGGAATGGCGGGACGAACGAGCCGAGGCCACGAGCCCGTCCACGCACGTCGAGCATGTATGATAGCGGACACCTTTCATCCACAGGCTATCCAATGAATGTTTTCGACCGACTGGTGACATCCTCGCTTCCACTGGTGCCCAAGCCCATTGTGCGGCGCATCGCGCGCTCCTACATCGCCGGAGAGACGCTCGACGACCTGATCCGTGTCGCTCGTGATCTGAACGGGGATGGACTCATGGTGGCCACCAGCATCCTCGGGGAGTTCGTGAAGGAGAAGGAAGAGTCGGAACAAGCTGTGCGCGACTACCAGGAGGTTCTGGAGGCGATTGCAGGGCACCGTCTCGATAGCAACATCCACATCAAGCTCACACACTTCGGCTTGAAGCTGGACAAGAATTTTTCCCGCGACAACTTGCGCGTCCTGCTCCAGTCGGCCGCGAGCTACCCAAACTTCGTTCGCATCGACATGGAGGACGCATCGTGCACCACCGATACCCTGGATGTTTACTACCAGGTTCGGGAGGAGTTCGAAAACGTCGGGGTGGTGATTCAGGCTCGCTTGCACCGGAGCCTTGACGATGTGCGCGCTCTCGCCAAGGTCAGGGCGAACGTACGCCTGTGCAAGGGCATCTATATCGAGCCCCCTGACATTGCCTGCACCGACGCTGGGGAAATCCGTGAGAGCTACATCAGATTGCTAGAGGAGATGCTGGGGGCTGGATGCTACGTCGGGATTGCTACCCACGATGAGATCCTCGTACGAGAGGCCTTTCGAATTATCGATCGCTTGGGGTTGGAATCCAGCGCCTACGAGTTCCAAATGTTGCACGGAGTTCTGCCGGATCTTCGCCGGGCGATCCTGGACGAAGGCCACCGTGTGCGTGTTGGCGTACCCTTCGGGCCGAGTTGGTACGCCTACTCAATTCGTCGCCTGCGCAAGAATCCGACGATCGCGCGATACGTGATGAAAGCGATGCTGAGCGGGGGCTAGCCCGGACTGAGAATTTCCCCGGCGACTGGGTCTCTCAGAATGGGAGATCCTCCTCTTTTAGCCCGAAATGGTGGCCAAGCTCGTGAAGCACGGTTTCCCGGACCATCCGCAGGACGTCCTGCCGCGAGCGCGCAACCCGCAGGATCGGTCCGCGATAAATCACGATGCGGTCGGGTAGGGCGGAGTAGAAGACACTCCGCTCGTCGAGAGGGACCCCCTGATAGAGTCCGAGCAACTCACTACCCGTAGCCGGATTGATCCCGACAGCCGCCAGATCCGCGTCGCTGGCCTCTTCCTCAACGACGACCGCTACGTTGTCAAGTCGTCTTGCCCACTCCTCGGGTAACCCGTCGAGTGCTTCTGCGACAAGCTCTCGAAACCTCGCGAGTGAGGTGGACGGCATGTTGGATCTCCCTTCAGATCGGGGCAAGAAGAGGAAACTTGCGTCGGGCAAAGTTATACTCCTCCGTCATGCATGGAAAGATAGCGGATCCACTAGCGACCATCCACGAACAATCGCTTGGCAGACCCGAGCACCCGGCTTTCGAATGGGTACGGGAGGGCGGCGATATCCTCCTTACCTACACGGGACTCATCGAGCGAGTCCAGCAACTCGGGCATGCATTGCATGAGGCGGGGTACGGTGGTGGGAATCGCGTCGCGATCTGTATGGATAGCCGCCCTGCATGGCCGGTCGCATTTCTTGCGATCTGGTATGCCGGCGGTACCGTCGTTCCTCTCGACACGCAACTCGAAAGCAAGGCCCTCGGCCTCCTTCTGGCGCACTCAGAGGCGGTTGCCTGTGTGACCAACGCCACACACCTCGAGAAGCTCAGCGAGGCGTGCAGTAGTTTGCCGGCGCCTCCCGCGCTGCTGCAGGTCGACATCGAGGAGAGCCTGCACTGGGATGGCGAGCCGCGCGATTCTGGGGATGAAAGCGCTGCTCGAGAGTCCGAGGTTGCGGGTGCGGGACTCCCCGCTGATTGGCAGGCGACGCGCTCGTTCGACGCACTAGTGGCCGAGCATCCTCTCCCGACCGATGCTGCTTGGGCACCCTTTGCGTCGCCGGTCGAGACCGGGACGATCAGCTACACGTCGGGAACCACCGGTGATCCCAAGGGGGTAATGATCCGTCGCTCCTCCTGGGCCACGAATATTTCTTCGGGGCTCGAGGTCGTGCGGTTCGGACCCGACGACAGATTCCTGGGGATCCTCCCCCTCTTCCACGTTCTTCCCTTGATCACCAACTGCCTCGGGCCTGCGTTTGTGGGAGGAACGGTAGTGTTTCTCTCCGAGCTCACGGCCGAAAGGATTCTCGCGGCCTTCCGTCAGCATCGGATTAGCGTCTTTATCTGCGTGCCGGCCTTTTTCTACCGATTCCACGATCGTGTGAAGAGCGAGATCGACGCGCTGAAAGGTCTGCGCCGCCGTATGGCAGGTTTGGTCCTGCGGACGGTTCGGCTTGGCAGGCGGCGATTCGGGCTCAACCTCGGACCGAAGTTGCTGCCAGCGATCCGCCGCCCCTTCGGAGATGACTTACGCATATTCGTCACTGGAGCCGCCAAGGTCAGTGCCGAGGTTGTGGAGGATTTTCTCGATTGGGGTTTTCCAATGGCCCAGGGGTATGGGCTTACGGAGGCCACGGCGATTCTCGCCGTCAGTCCTCTCGACGGTCTGCGGGGTGACGCGATCGGGCCACCGATTCCAGGAGTCGAGCTCGAGATCCATGAGCCAGACCAGGATGGGATCGGCGAGATCTGGGCCCGCGGCCCGAACCTCATGGAGGGTTACTTCAAGAACCCCGAGGCAACCGACGAGGTCCTTGTCGATGGCTGGCTGCGGACCGGGGATCTGGGCCGTCTCCTGGCCGATGGTTTCGTTCAGGTTACGGGTCGTGCAAAGGACATGATTGTCCTCGCATCCGGGAAGAACATATTCCCGGACGAGCTCGAGGAGCACTACTCGGCCTGCGAGCTGGTCGATGAGCTGTCGATCGTCGGTCTTCCCGACGCCGAGGGAAGAGGTGAGCGCCTGCACGCGGTGATCGTTCCCGATCTCGATGCTGCTCGCAAACGCGGATACGTCAACATCCGCGAGATGATCAAGTGGGAGCTTGATGGATTGGCCGCCGAGCTGCCCAGCTCCCGGCGTCCTACCAGCATGGAGATCCGGCACGAACCGCTACCGCGCACGACGACGCGGAAGGTCAAGCGTTTTGAGCTCGTTCAGACCGCCCTCGAGAGGGAACGCGAGGAGCAAGCGAAGGACCATCACGCCCCGGAGGGGGAGGCTGTGGTCACGAAGAGCGCCGCGGCGGTGGGTGGACCGGATCCTGGAGCCGGGGCGACCGTCGCGAAAGAACAGCCCGAGTGGACGGTGGCCGTAGAGCAGATGATCGGTGAGTTGGCAGATCGCGATCATGTCAACCGCGAAGATCACCTGGACCTGGACCTCGGATTGGAATCTCTCGACAGGGTGGAGTTGTTCGCCGAGATTCAGGACACGATGGGTGTCGACCTGGGAGATGAGGTTGCGGGCGAGCTGCACACGGTTGGTGAGGTGCTCGACGCGGTGGGGCATCTCTACCGAGAGGGGTCTGCTGGGCGCCGGGACCACCCAGAGCAGGATCGTTGGGAACGAATCCTCGCCCAAGAACCGGAAGGGTTGGACCCCTACCTGCGACGTCGACCGGTAGCCGAGACCATTCTCTGGATTATCGGCCGCCTTATTGCGTTCGTTTACCGGATTTCTGCGGGCCTGCGATCTTCGGGGCAGGGGAACCTCCCGACGGCCTATCCATTCATGATGTGCCCGAATCATCTCAGCTATGCCGACCCCCTCATGCTCGCCATGATCCTGCCGCTGAGGGTCTTTCGCCGCCTCTTCTTCGTCGGCTATAGCGAATATTTCGAGGGGTGGTTTGGCAGCCGTATGGGTCGGATCGTCCGCAACATTCCGATCGACCAAAACCGGCAGCTCGAGAAGGCGATGGCTGCAGCGGCGGAAGGGCTGCGCCGCGGAATGGTGTTGGTCATATTCCCTGAAGGTGGGCGATCAATCGATGGTGACCTCAAGGAGTTTCGCAAGGGTGCTGGCATCCTATCTCAACATCTCGAGTCCCCCATCGTTCCGGTCGGGCTATGGGGCACATACGAGATGTGGAAGCGGGGAGGCAAGCTCTCGCGACACCCCGTCGGGGTGGCAATCGGGGAACCGCTGCAACCGACCGACGGTGATGACGCGGATGCCCTGATGGCGGCGCTCAAGGAAAGCGTAGCGCGACTCGTTGACGAAGGCCGTGAGCTGTTCCCCAGCTAGGCCGACGAGAGAGTGGTGACCGAATATGTTCAGGACCCCTCTTTCGACATGCTTGGCACTTTAATGCTTCGCCCGCTGCGTTATATTGTTGAAGACTGTCATTCTGGGCAGGTTGAAAGGAGCGGCTATGCGGTGGCGCTGGTTGGGGTGGCTCCCGTCGAGATCAGAGATTGTGCCTGTCGTCGCGGTTCTTACGCTGCTCATTGCTGCCGGCTGTAACGGATTGTCCGCCTTCGGGGGAAGTTCCTTGCAGCTCAACATCACAGACGTGCAGTCCCGCGACCTGCAGATTCGTCTGAGTGGCCCCGATGCCGATGCCAGCCTGGTCGAGCTCAGCAGCTCGGGTGAGACGGTCCTGGGGCAGGGCACCGTCACGATCGAACGTTATGTTCTGCAGCAAGTGAGCTTTGGCCAGAGCCGCGTGGGGGGGCTGTTCCTGTGTGCGAAGCCGTGCAGCCGACCCACCGAGGCATTCCTCGTTGCGTTTTCCGCGGATCAACTCTTTGCTGCAACTGGAGAGCTGCGACTGCAGTTTCGGGTCGAGCCTTCCACGGGGATCGCCGAGGAGCTGACTCACATCATCAGCCCGGGAATGCTTCCGGACCTGTGGCGCCAGCCGGTCATCGAAATTGGCTCGGGCAACGGGCAGCCTCGAGATCCGTAGTCGGGAGATCTCAGCTCAGTTTGCCACAGCCCACTCCGACGAGATCCCTTACTTCGGCCATCGTCTCGCGAGCGATACCGGAGGCCTTCTTTGCTCCCTCCGCCAGGATCTCACGAACATCGTCATCCCCGAGCTCGGCCCGGCGGCTCCTGATCGAGGCCAGAGATTTCTCCAGATTCTCTGCCACCGCC
>CALAKE010000134.1 GCA_937922775.1 uncultured bacterium
CATCGGCGAATACTGCATTGCCACCGAGCTCACGCCCTCCAGCAACCCTGAAAGACCGCCTTCCAGCTCTCCCCAAGTCCGGTAGCTCCTCGCAGGACCGGGAACATCGTCGAGCGCCGCAGGCTCGATAGCGTGAACGAGCTTCCGGGGCTCGCCATCGCCGGGAACGAAGTAGTACCAGCGACGCGACTGCAGTCCCTCCGGGGCAAGACCCAGAACCCTGTCAGCCAGTGGATCACGACCGTGGAACTGTGCGAAGAGCCAACCATCAACACCCTGCTGGCGTATCGCCTCCTGGACAGCCTGCAAATCAAAGGGATCGTTCATCAGTGTTCCTCACGAGAAGAATCGAAGTTCTGGCAGGAAATCCAGGCTAAGTCCTGCCCCGCGGAAAGGCAACCTCGCGGCTCTCGGGCCACAGATGTCGAGACATCCGGGCCGGAAACGATTAGGGTTGACTGACGTCTGCTCTGAAACCTACGCTGATTTTCGCCACATTTTCCTAACGCCTGGAGGTGCCTCGGCATGAACCGTCTTGTTTGCCCGAGTTGCCAACGTCCTTCGTACTGCGCCAGTCTCCGCGGGCCGTTGCGCTGCGCCTACGAGGACTGTGGAAATCTGATCCTGCCCGGCGACGACCTCGACCCCAGCGACGACCGCCGCTTCACACCTCGCATCAACACCGAGACGCTGATCAGTGTCGAGTACCTTCTCGAGGACCGGCGTGTGATCGAGGCTGGGTTGCCCTACGTGGACGCCAGCATCATAGGAATCTCGATCATTCTCGATCATCTACCGTCGCTCGGGTCACACGTTGTGGTCGAGTTCAGCAACTCCGGTGATGGCGGGGCTCCGTGGAGAGTTCGTGGAGTGGTGAAGGAGGTACAGCCGGCCGAGGGCGACGGCTTCCGAGTCGGCATCGAGGTAGTCCCCGAGCACGGCGAAGGCGACCTCTGATCGCCGTGGGCCCGCACCAAGGCCTGTCACGCTTCGACCAGGACCTGCCCACTCAACGCGATCAGGACGTGGTGTTGCCCACGATTTGCCTCAATCCGTAGCCAGGTTCAGCCAGACAAGTTTGACCTGCAACCCCGCTAGCGGCATATTGAACCTTCCGGATCACGGTTTCTGCGACCCTGTCGTCTGAGCCCGAGACCAAGAGCATCGCGAGCTTCCGTCGCCCATTCTGGAGGGAGCCTCGCGCCTTCCCGGGCATGTGGCTGTCTCTGCCGGCTCGGTGCGGGACTGAACCTGAGGGAGGTCGTCGATTGCAAGGGTTGCCTAGCGAGTCGACCTTGGCGAGCCAAGGCCTTTGGCCTCTGGCAGCTTACGCCCTCCTCGTTCTCGCCATGCTTGTTGCTGTCGTCGTCATCTCTGCTCTGGTCGGTCCTCGTCACAGCGCCAGGAGGCGCGACCTTCCCTACGAGTCGGGTGTGCCGCCAACTGGAATGGCCTCACTGCGCTTCCCCGTGCATTTCTACATCATCGCGCTCGCCTTTCTGATATTCGACCTCGAGGCCGCCTTCTTGTTCGCATGGGCGGTGGCGGCCCGTGAGGTCGGCTGGCTCGGTTATATCGAGCTCGTCGTCTTCATCGTCATGCTATTGGCAGGGTTGGCCTATCTCTGGGCCAAGGGCGCTCTCGATTGGGGTGCGTCACCCGCGAACGTCGCGGCATCGGCGACCGAGGAGATCGATTTATGAGTGACGGCTCGCCCGAGCTTACGCCCGACACACTGCTCGAAATCGCCGAGCGAGAGCGCTCCGCCGATCTCTCGGAGGCAGTGCGACGCGGCCACGACAGCTCCCTGGTGGCGGCAACCAATCGGCTCCTGATGCTGACTCGTCTCGACGACCTGGTCGCTTGGGGCCGCAAGAACTCGATCTGGCCGTTCAACTTCGGCCTCTCTTGCTGCTACGTCGAAATGATGACGTCGTACACATCCGAGTACGACATCGCGCGCTTCGGCGCCGAGGTCCTGCGTAGCACACCACGAGAAGCCGACCTGATCGTCGTCGCGGGAACTGTTTTTCGTAAGGTGGCGCCGGTCATCAAGCGTCTCTACGACCAGATGATGGAGCCACGCTGGGTGATCTCGATGGGATCGTGCGCCAACTCGGGAGGAATGTACGATATCTACAGCGTCGTTCAGGGAGTCGACTCCTTCCTGCCCGTTGACGTCTACGTCCCCGGGTGCCCACCCCGCCCCGAGGCGTTTCTGCAAGGGCTGCTGCTGCTTCGCGACCGCATCGGTGTCGAGAAGCGACCGCTTTCCTGGATGCTCGGAGATGAAGGGGTGCAGCGCATCGAGATGCCTGCCCAGAAGGACGCGAAGCGGGATGAGCGGCGGGCAATGACGACCCTGCGACCGCCCGGAGAGGTGCGTTGAGCATGCCCCCGGCCGAGCCCATCCTGAGAGAGTTGCAGGCACGTTGGGGAGCTCGCACCATCCGCCAGCAGAGGACTGCCGACGGCGTCCCCACAGCCTGGGTGCCACGAGACTCGATTCTCGAGGTGCTCGCTGCGCTGCGGGATGAGGTGGACGCGCCCTATCGCACTCTCTACGACCTCACGGCCGTCGACGAGCGCGCCCGCGCCGAGACCGCGGAGGGTGCCGCGGGCACCGCCTTGCCGCCCGACGAAGATGGCCCGTCTGACCCGAGCCCGCCTGATGCTCCCCCCGACTTTTCCTTGGTCTACCAGCTCCTCTCGTACGACCGTGGCGAAGATCTGCGCCTGAAAGTACCACTGCAGGGCGAGTATCCCTCGATCCAGAGTGTCACTGGCCTGTGGCCCGCGGCCGACTGGTACGAGCGCGAGGTCTTCGACATGTTCGGCATCGACTTCGAGGGGCACCACTGTCTGCGGCGAATCCTCATGCCACCTGACTGGGAGGGCCACCCACTGCGCAAGGAGCACCCGGCGCGAGCCACCGAGATGCAACCCTACCGGCTTCCCGAGGAAAAATTCTCCGCCCATGAGGAGGCGATGCGTTTTCGCCCGCGAGAATGGGGACTCGCAGAGGGCGATTGGGCTGCTCCGGCTTCAGGCGATGCGGACGAAAACGAGATTAAAGCCGCCATAGGATCGGGGGACAGAGCCATCGATGGCACCGACTACTTGTTCCTGAACCTCGGCCCCAACCATCCAGGCACGCACGGGTTGTTACGCCTGATCTTGAAGCTCGACGGCGAGGAGATCATCGACGTGATCCCCGACATCGGCTTCCACCATCGCGGTGCCGAGAAAATGGCCGAACGCCAGACCTACCACACCTTCATTCCCTACACCGATCGCGTCGACTATCTGGCCGGTGTACAGAACAACCTCGCCTACCTACTCGCCGTGGAAAAGTTGACGGGCACAGTGGTACCGGAGCGTGCCCAGGTGATCCGCGTGATGATGTGCGAGCTCTTCCGCCTCGCCTCGCATCTGGTGTGGTTCGGAACCTATGGCCATGACGTCGGGGCGATGACGCCGGTCTTCTACACGTTCAACCAGCGTGAGCGCATCTTCGACATCGTCGAGGCAGTTACGGGAGGGCGCATGCACCCGGCGTGGTTCCGTATCGGCGGCGTTGCCATGGACCTGCCGAACGGCTGGAAGGAAATGGTCGACGATTTCACCCGGCAGTTCCCGCCCAGCGTGAAGGAGTACGAGGACCTGCTCGTCGGGAATGCCATCTTCCGATCCCGTACCGAGGGCATCGGCCGCATGAGTCTCGAGGATGCCATCAGCTGGGGCATCACGGGACCCAACTTGCGCGCCTGCGGCCTGGAGTGGGATTTCCGTAAGAAGCGTCCGTATTCGGGCTACGAGAACTACGAGTTCGACGTGCCTACGGCGGAGGGTGGCGACTGCTACTCGCGCTGCCTCGTGCGTATGGAGGAAATGCGTCAGAGCCTCAGGATCATCGAGCAGTGTGCCAAGAACATGCCCGACGGCCCCTACATCTCGGAGGACCATGCAGCCGTACCGCCCAACAAGCCGGAAACCATGGCCAACATCGAGACGCTGATTCATCATTTTCTCGGCGTCTCTTGGGGCCTGGCCGTTCCCGCAGGCGAGGCGCACGCGCGCATCGAAGCGCCGAAGGGCAACAACAGCTATTACGTGGTGGCTGACGGCAGCACCATGCCGTACCGGGTGCGCATCAGGACGCCGTCTTTCGCCCATATGCAGGCCGTACCCCTGATGTCTCGCCACCACCTGCTGGCCGACCTGCTGTCCGTGCTCGGCAGCCTTGATTATGTTCTGGCGGACGTCGACCGATGATGATGTCGAAATGTCGACCGATGAGGTCGCGATGAAGAGAAGATGCTGACTCCCGAGGAACGTGCAGAGCTCGACGAGATGCGGTCGCACTATCCGACCGTACGTGCGGCCTCGGTGAGCGTCCTGAAGTGGCTGCAGAAGCACCGCGGCCATCTCTCGGACGAATCGATGCGCGACGCCGCCGATTACCTCGGGTTACCAGTTGCCGAGCTCGATGGCCTCGCAACCTTCTACAATCTGCTGTTTCGGCAGCCGGTCGGGGAACGAGTGATCTGTCTTTGCGACAGCATCTCCTGCTGGATGTGTGGCTCCGACAGAATCCGAGAACACATCGAGAATCGCTTGCGCCTCCGCATGGGAGGAACATCTGCTGACGGCCGTTTCACGCTCGTTCCGGTGGTCTGTCTGGGCAATTGCGATCGCGCGCCGTCGATGATCGTGGGCGACGAGCTTTACGATGACCTCACGCCCGAGAAGGTCGACGAGATCCTCGGGCTGTCCGATGGGACGAACGCCGGCGCACACGGGGGTGATCATGACTGAGATCACTCCGGTCCTCACCGCCAATATCGAGCCCGGCCGAGCGCCGCTCGATTGCGCGGGCTATGAGCGAGCCGGTGGCTACGCCGCCGTGCGCAAGGCCTTGGGTGAGATGAGCCCCGACCAGCTCCTCGATCTGGTCAAGGAGTCGAATCTCAGAGGGCGCGGGGGCGCCGGCTTCCCCACCGGGATGAAGTGGGGGTTCGTGCCGCAGGGTGACGATTCCCCAAACCCCAAGTATCTGATCGCCAATGGCGACGAGATGGAGCCGGGCACGTTCAAGGATCGGCTGTTGATTCACGGAGACCCGCATCAGATCGTTGAGGGGATGATTCTCTCGGCCTATGCCGTGCGGGCACCGGTGGGATACATCTTCCTGCGCCCTGAATACGAGCGTGGCGCCGATCTGCTGCACCATGCCATCGCCGAGGCTGAGGCCGCCGGCTACCTCGGCAAGAACATCCTTGGTAGCGGTTTCGACCTCGAGCTGCATCCGCACGTCAGTGCCGGACGCTATATCTGTGGGGAAGAGACGGCCTTGATGAACGCGCTCGAGGGCCGTCGCCCCAATCCACGGTCGCGGCCGCCCTACCCTGCGATCAGCGGGCTCTTCGGCAAGCCGACGATTGTCCAGAACATCGAGACGTTGAGTTGCGTTCCCCACATCGTCAACAACGGGGCCAAGTGGTTTCGCCGTCTCGGGCTCGGAGATGACGCGGGCACCAAGCTCTATTGCGTCAGCGGTAAGGTGAAGCGTCCCGGGATCTATGAACTGCCGATCGGCGTCACACTCAGAGAGTTGGTATTCGAGCACTGCGGCGGAATGTTGGATGGCCTGGAGTTCAAGGCTGCCATTCCCGGCGGCGCCGCCACCATGCTGATGACTCCGGAGGAGCTCGACACGCGTCTGGACTTCACCTCTCTGGACAAGGCCAAGAATCGCCTCGGAACAGCAGGAGTCATCGTCATCGACGACCACACGTGCATTGTCGGGATCAGCCTCAACTTGCAGAGCTTCTTCGCACGCGAGTCCTGTGGATGGTGCACCCCCTGCCGCGACGGGATCTCTTGGATTGTCGATATCTTGCGCGACCTCGAGGAAGGACGTGGCGAGCCCGGCGACGCCGAGCTTCTCATGCGTGAAATGAAGATGATCGGTCCGAATGCGTTTTGTGCCCTGGCCATGGGCGCGGAGGGGCCCATGGTGTCGGCGCTCGAGAAGTTCCCGGAGGAATTCGAGACGCATATCAGCGGCGGTGGATGCCCGTATGAGCGTCCCCCGGCGTTGCCCCCGCAGTCGAACTGAGGACGAGAAACTCAACGCCTCGGGCGCCAGGCCCGGGCCAGATGCAGAAGATGCCCAAGGTTACGATCGACAACGAGACCTATGATGTCGCGGAGGGCCGCAATCTCCTGGAGGCCATCCTCGACAACAGGCTCGAGCTGCCGTATTTCTGCTGGCATCCCGAGCTGGGCTCGGTAGGCTCGTGCCGGTTGTGTGCGGTGAAGCAGTACCGGGACGATGACGATCAACAGGGACGCCTGGTCACCTCCTGTATGACGCCGGCTACCGATGGAGCCCGGATTTCAATATGCGACCCGGAGGCGGCGGAGTTCCGCCGCTCGGTCATCGAGTGGTTGATGATCAACCACCCGCACGACTGCCCGGTGTGTGACGAGGGCGGTGAGTGCCATCTCCAGGACATGACGGTGATGACCGGGCACGCCCATCGGCGTTACCGGGGTCGCAAGCGCACGTTCAAGAATCAGAATCTCGGACCCTTTATTCACCACGAGATGAACCGCTGCATCCAGTGCTATCGGTGCGTGCGCTTTTACCGCGAGTATTCAGCGGGCGAGGATCTGGGAGTCTTCGCCAGCAAGAACCACGTCTACTTCGGTCGTTTTGAGGAGGGAGCGCTGGAGCTGCCGTTTGCCGGCAACCTCGCGGAGGTCTGCCCGACCGGTGTCTTCACCGATAAGACCCAGCACCGCCATTTCACTCGTAAGTGGGACCTGCAGTCGGCACCGTCCGTCTGCACGCACTGCGGGCTGGGGTGCAACACGTTGCCGGCTTCCCGGTACGGAACCCTGCGCCGAGTCACCAGCCGCTACAACAGTGAGGTCAATGGTTACTGGCTCTGCGACCGAGGACGGTTCGGCTACGAATACGTCAACGGCGCCGACCGCCTCCTGGCACCCGCGTCGGTGGCTGATAATGGCCCACCCCCTTCCTGGGACGCCAGCGCCGCGACGATCGCAGGCGTTCTGGGTGAGGCCCGCGCGCGTGGCACGCTCGCGGGAGTGGGGTCCCCACGTGCCAGCCTGGAAGCGAATTTCGTGCTGCGCGAAATCGTGGGAGCCGATCGATTCAGCCCCGGTCTTGCCGAGGAGGAACATCGCATCGTGACGCGTTATCTCGAGTTCCTCGAGAGCACGTCGGTTCGTTGTGCCAGCCTCCGCGACGCCAACAGCGTGGACACGGCTCTCGTCCTCGGCGCCGACGTCACAAATGAAGCCCCACTCCTCGACCTTGCCTTGACCCAGGCGTGTCGGAATGCCGCGTGCCGGCTGACGCTGACCGGGCTACGGCGCGGTCGTCTGTCGAAGTTCGCCGCCGATGATCTGTGTCTGGATCCCGACCAGGCTGCCTTCTTCGGCGCGGCCATCGTCGCAACGCTGCGCGGTGCGCCCGAGCCGCCGGAAGCGCTACGAGACAGCCTGCCGCCGGGCGCTCACGAATGCATCAGTGAGACGACCGCGGCACTTTCCGCTGCCCGACGCCCGTTGATCGTCGCAGGTACTTCGGCCCGCCACCGCGGCGTGTTGGAGGCTGCGATCCAGGTTGCCCAGTCCCTGGAATCGACCTCGGATGGGGGCAAGCAGCCGCTTGTCAGCCTCGCCCTGCCAGAGCCCAACACGCTCGGCGTCACCATGCTGGACGGTGGCGAGGGACCGGGGCTCGAAGACCTGCTTGCCGCCGTCGAATCAGGAAGAATCTCCACCCTGATCGTCTGCGAGAACGATCTGTTCAGACGCTGCAGCGACCCGGAACGCCTGGCAAGCGCCCTCGCCAAGCTCGAGGCGTTGATCGTTTTGGACCAGATGGAGACTGCGACCACGGCGCGAGCCCGTTGGGCCCTGCCAGTTGCCGCCGTAACGGAGTCCAGCGGCACGTTCGTCAGCGGCGAAGGGCGAGCGCAGCGCTTCTTCCAGGTCAAGGCGCCGATCGGAGAATCGCGCGCGTGCTGGCGCGTCCTGCGGGATCTCTTCGTCGAAGGTCGACAGGAGGGGTCGGAACTGGCCCGTGAGTGGACCGCGACTCATCACGTCTCGACCGTCTTGGCCTCGGCGCATACGAGCTTTGGAGGAATCGACGAGATCGCCCCGCCCGGAGATTTTCGCCTCCTCGGGCAGCGCATTCCGCGCCTCTCGGTCCGCTCCTCTGGGCGCAACGCGATGCCTGACATGGTCAGCGTCAGGCAAGATGTGCAGCCGCCTGAGGATGACGACACTCCGTTCGCGTTTTCCATGGAAGGCTATCAAGGTCGCGGACCTACATCGCTGCTGCCGCGCTACTGGTCGCCGGGGTGGAACTCGAATGAAGCCATTAACCAGTGCCAGATCGAGGTTGGTGGCCCACTGCATGGCGGAGACCCCGGCCGGCGCCTCATCGAGCCCGGTGACGGCCGAACCGGGAGTGATGGCGCGGGACTGCAGACAGTCGGGGTGGCTGCCGTCCCAAAGGGCACTTTGAAGGCTGTCTTGATGCTCTGCGGCCTGAGCGAGATCTTCGGGTCCGAGGAGACATCGCGACGTGCTCCCGCAGTGGCGGAATCGATGCCCCAGGCCTATGTGTTGCTCAATCCCGATACCGCCGTGTCGCTGGGAGTTGTGGGGGACTGCAGGTATGGCCTGCGCTTGGGCATCAACGACAAGGTGCGAGAGGTCAGCTTGACCGTTCGCGTCGACGAGACACTGCCCCTCCACGTGGCAGGACTTCCCGCCGGCTATCCTGAGACGTCGTGGTGGCAGGCCCCTTGCTGGGCAACGGTCGAGATTCTCGGGGAGGATAAGCAACAGGAGCTGGAGAAGGAGCAGCCATGAGCGGCCCGCTCGAGGTTCTCGTGCGCATGGTGCTGACGCTGGCACTCGCTATGGCCAGCGCGGCGATGCTCGTCTGGGTGGAGCGTCGCCTCCTCGCCGCCTTCCAGGATCGCTACGGCCCGAATCGAGTCGGGCCGTTCGGCTTGTTTCAACTCGTCGCCGACTCGATCAAGCTATTCACCAAGGAGGACTGGATCCCGCCGTTCGCCGATCGTGTGCCTTTTATCCTGGCGCCGACAATCATCGTCGCCACCGGGTTGTTGAGCTTCGCCGTCGTGCCGTTCACAGCCGCCGGGGCGCTCGTCGACCTGAACATCGGCGTTCTGTACTTCCTCGCCCTCTCCTCCGTGAGCGTCTACAGCATCATGCTGGCTGGCATGGCATCCAACAGCAAATACTCACTTCTGGGCGCCGTGCGCGCAGCAGGCCAGATGATCAGCTACGAGTTGGCGATGGGGTTGTCAGTCGCCTCGGTAGTCGCCATGGCAGGCTCGTTCAACTTGCGGGAGATCGTCGCCGCACAAGAGGGGTTGCCCTATGTGGTTCTGCAACCCATTGCTTTCCTGATCTTCCTGATCGCCGGCCTGGCTGAGAGCAAGCGGTCGCCTTTCGATCTCCCCGAGGCCGAGAACGAAATCGTCGCGGGATACCACACCGAGTACAGCAGCATGAAGTTCGCGTTCTTCTTTCTCGGCGAGTACCTGGCGCTCGTGTTGTTCAGCTCCATTGCGACCGCACTTTTCCTGGGTGGCGGCAATGGCCCTTGGCTGCCGACCATTGTTTGGTTCGGCGTCAAGATGGCAGCAATCATCTACGTCTTCATCTGGGTGCGGGCGACGTTTCCGCGGGTGCGATACGACCGGTTGATGGCCTTCGGTTGGAAGATCTTGGTACCCGCGGCCATCCTCAACCTTCTGGTGACGGGCGCCCTCGTCGTCGCCGGCTCGGCGGGAGGCTAGGCGATGCGATCCCTGTTGAGCGGCGCCATCACTCTCCTGAAGGGCCTCAGCGTCACGTTCAGGCACCAGTTCTATCGCCGTGCCACCTATCAGTATCCGGAGGAACGCGCCCCGATCGCGCCGCGAAACCGTGGCCGGATCGTGTTGACTCGTGACCCCGACGGTCAGGGACGGTGTGTCTCGTGCTACTTGTGCGCCGCTGTCTGCCCGGTCGACTGCATCAGCATGCAAGCCACGGAGGACGAGCACGGCAGGCGCTACCCGGAATGGTTCCGCATCAACTTCTCACGCTGCATCTATTGTGGCTTCTGTGAAGAAGCCTGCCCCACCTACGCGATCCAGTTGACACCCGACTACGAAATGGGTGAATACGACCGCGATCATCTGCTCTACGAGAAGGAGGACCTCCTGATCAGCGGTGTGGGCAAGCAACCCGAGTACAACTTCTATCGTCACTCTGGTGTGAGCATCGGCGGCAAGGCAAAGGGCGAAGCCGATGGCGAGAAGGAGCCGGTCGACGTCAGGAGTCTGCTGCCATGACTGTGCTCTTCTACGCCTCAGCCGCGGTCGCAACGGTCGGCAGCCTCTTGGCAGTGACGCGCACGAAAGCCTTGCACGCACTGATTTATCTGATTCTGGCTCTGTTCGCCGTGGCGCTCTGCTTTCTGTCGTTGGGCGCTCCGTTTGTCGCCGCGCTCGAGGTCATTGTTTACGCCGGCGCCATCATGGTGTTGATCCTCTTCGTGATCATGATGCTCAACCTGGGCCCCGAATCTTGGGCCCGCGAGCGACGCCTGCTGCCCCGGCATGCATGGCTCGTCCCGACGATCATGGCCGGCGCCCTCGTCGGGCTTACCCTGGTCGCGATCCTGGGAGCCCCTCAGCAGGCGACGCAGGCAGCCTCTGTGGGACCAAAAGCCGTTGGTGTGGCACTGTTCAGCACCTACCTCATCGGTGTCGAGCTCGCGTCGGTTCTCTTACTCGTGGGTTTGGTGGGCGCCTACTACCTGGGAGCCAAGAAATGACGCCCCAGGTCACATCCGCCGCGATGTCCGCAACGGCCGCCGTGCCGACTGGCCACGTCCTGGCCGTAGCCGCCATTCTCATTGCTATCGGCACGTTTGGCGTCCTGTTGAGACGCAACCTGATTTTCATGCTCATGGCTCTGGAAGTCGCCCTTAATGGTGCGGCGCTTGCCTTTATTGGTGCTGCGGCGCGTTGGGGCACAGCGGACGGACAGGTCTTCGTGCTCTTCATCATGGTGATGGCCGCCGCCGAGGTAGCCGTTGGGCTGGCTCTGATCCTGCAGATCTACCGGCGGACGTCGACGCTCGATGCCGACATCCTCGACACCCTCCAGGGATAGACGATGACGCTCTCCTTGATGGTCATGCCCCCATTGATTAGCGCGGCGCTGTTAGCGGTCGCCGGGGGCCGCATGGGGAGGAGGGCGATCGCCGTGCTGGCCTGCGCCGCCGTGGCGCTGAGCTTCATGGCGGCTGTGTGGACCAGCGCCCCGCTCATCGCAACCACCTACGAGAGCATGTCGAGCCTGGCGGCCTTGGAGTTCCTGCCGCAACTTTCCATGACGATGGAGGGTGTTCCCTACCTTCAGGAAGACCTGTACACGTGGATCGGGGTCGGCTCGCTGCGGGTCAACATGGGCTTCCACTTCGATGCCGTCGCTGCGCTGATGGTTCTGGTGGTGACGGGCATAGGCCTGCTCATCCATCTGTACGCAGCCGGCTACATGGCAGACGACCCCGATTACGGTCGCTTCTTCTGCTACATGAACCTCTTCGTGGCGGCCATGCTGATCTTAGTGCTGGCCGACAACCTCGTGCTTCTGTACCTCGGGTGGGAAGGAGTCGGCGCCTGTTCCTATTTGCTCATCGGTTTCTGGTATCGGGAGCCGGCAAACGGCGCGGCTGCCCGCAAAGCTTTTGTAGTCACCCGCGTGGGGGACGCGGCGCTGGCGTTGGGTTTGTTCATCCTCGCGCGCGATCTCGGGACCCTGTGGATCGACGAAATCGCCGGTAGCGCGGCGCGCGTTTGGACCGTCGGTGATCCCACGGTCACGTTGGTCGCGGCCCTCCTGCTCATCGGTGCAGCCGGCAAGTCGGCGCAGCTACCTCTGCAGGTCTGGCTCCCCGACGCGATGGCAGGACCGACACCTGTCAGTGCCTTGATTCATGCGGCGACGATGGTGACAGCCGGCGTCTACCTGATCGCTCGCACACATGTGATCTTCCTCATGGCACCCGCAGTGATGGCCGCTGTGGCCATCGTCGGAACGCTGACCGCATTTCTTGCGGGCTGTGCCGCACTGGCGCAGAAGGACATCAAGCGCGTCCTCGCCTACTCCACCATTAGTCAGATCGGCTATATGTTTGCCGCCCTGGGTGTCGGAGCATTCACCGCGGCCTTGTTTCACCTGATGACGCATGCCTTTTTCAAGGCATTGCTCTTCTTGAGCGCCGGCACGATCTCGCACGCCTGCCATGGCGAGACCGATTTGCGCCGCATGGGGGGCCTACGACACGGGCGAGCACTACCGGGAACCGCGGCGCTGGCGGCGGTGGGGGTCGGATCCCTCGCTGGCTTGCCTCTGATAACGTCGGGATTCTACTCGAAGGACGCGATCTTGTGGGCCGCCCTGCAGCCACCGTACGGTCATCCGGTGATTCTGGCGGGCCTGTTCGTCACCGCCGGGCTCACGGCGTTGTACGCATTCCGCTGGTACTTCATGATCTTCTCCGGCCCGCCCGGCCCTGCATCAAAGGCCGAGGTGCATCGGCCGGGGGCACTGCTGCTCTGGCCCTGTGTCGGTCTCGCCGCGGGCGCGCTTCTGGCCGGCTTCCTCGAGACGCCGGGGACGCTCGGTGGCTATCACGCGCTCGGCGATTTCCTGAATCCCGTCTTCTCCGCGTCCGCCCACTCGGCCGGAGGTGAGCACGCGGGGTTCGCATCGGCGCAGGCCGCTCATACCGCGGAACTGGTTCTTCAGGGATCAGCGGCGGCGATGAGCCTGATCTGTGTGCTGCTCGCCTACTACTTCTTCGTCATGCGGCCCGCCTGGTTTCAACGGCTCCAGAGAGGATCTGCGGGAAGCTTGATCGAGGCTCTGTGGCGGTCGGGGTGGGGCTTCGACGCTGTCTACGAAGCCGTCTTCGTGCGGCCATACATGGCCCTCGCCAAGTTGCTGCGTGGTGAGCCGATCGACGATGTCGTAAACGCCATCGCAGGAACGGCCCGAGTCTCGAGTGCTCTTCTTTCGGTAACCCAAACCGGCCGACTGCGCACCTACGCGGGAGCCCTCGTCCTCGGAATCTTGTTGCTACTCACGATTTGGCTATGGCCATGAACCCACAGATTCTCACAGCACTGATCGCGGTTCCGCTCACCGGAGGCGGGCTGGCCATGCTCCTGGGACGCAAGAGCCCGGATGCGGCTCGCTGGGTGTCTCTGGTAGCCGCGCTTCTGACCGTGGTGCTGGCTGCGAGCCTCTGGTTCGGTTTCCAAGAGACCCTACCGGCGGCCCAGGGCCCTGTGCTCGAGCAGAGAATCTCCTGGATTCCCCGCTACGGAATCGAGTTTCACCTGGCTTTGGACGGCCTCAATCTGCTGTTCGTCGTCCTGACAGCCTGCTTGGGGACGGTCGCCGTGTTGATCTCCTGGCGCGAGGTCACACGGGCCGTCGGCGCCCACTACCTTTGCATCATGGCAACCGTAGCGGGAATCATGGGCGTATTCCTCGCCTACGACCTCTTTCTGTTCTATTTCTTCTGGGAGCTCATGCTCGTGCCGATGTACTTCCTCATCGGCGTCTGGGGGCATGAGCGTCGTGTCGCCGCGGCTATCAAGTTCACGATCTTCACCATGGTTAGTGGGCTGCTTCTGCTGGTTGCGATACTGGCGCTCTACTACGCCCATGGCTCGGCCACGGGCAACTACACGATGGACTACACCCGGCTGCTGGGGACGCAGATCGGATTATCGACAGCACGCTGGCTGTTCCTCGGATTCGTCGCTGCTTTCGCCGTCAAGCTGCCGCTGTTTCCCTTGCACACCTGGCTTCCGGACGCCCACACCGAGGCACCCACCGCCGGCAGCATTCTCCTCGCCGGCCTGCTTCTGAAGACGGGTGGCTACGGGTTGATCCGGTTCGCCGTACCCTTGTTCCCGGATGCCGCCGCATCGCTCGCGGCGCCGCTGGCGGCGTTGGGGGTCGTCGGCATCATCTACGGCGCGATCCTCGCCTATTCCCAGAGCGACCTGAAACGCATGGTGGCCTACTCCAGCGTCAGTCACATGGGCTTCGTCATGCTCGCTGTGGCCGCCTGGCAGCTCACTGCCTTGCAGGGTGCCGTGATGCAGATGCTGGCTCACGGCGTCGCCACGGGGGCAATGTTCGCCATCGCCGGCATGATCCAGGAGCGCTTGCATACGCGTGATTTCTCGGAGTTGGGCGGACTGTGGAGCAAAGTCCCGAAGTTGTCGGCGTTCGCCCTTCTGTTCGTGTTGGCCTCCGTCGGTCTTCCCGGCCTTGGAAACTTCGTTGGCGAGTTTCTGGTCCTGCTCGGCAGCTTCCCAGTGACTCCGCTTCTGGTTGCGGGAGGCGTGCTCGGGATCGTGCTGGGAACGATCGCGATGCTGGCCTTGATGCAGCGTGCCTTTTACGGTCCTAGCCGCAACGCCGACGCGATCGCTGACCTCAGCCCGCGAGAGATCCTGGCTCTGGGAATTCTGGCGGTAGCCGCGTTCGCGCTGGGGCTGCTTCCGCAGCCGTTCCTGCGCGCAGCCGAGCCGTCCTTGGCTGGGGTCGTATCTCAGAACATCCCCTTCAATCCGGCTGACCCGGAGATCGATGTCGATGTGCAGCGCACCGCCGGGGTGAACTCCGCTGGCGCATTTCCCCAGCTCCAGCCCGATGGGCACGATGAAGCGGTGCCCCCTGCCGAACCGGTCCCGTCTGCTGGATTTCCCCTCGACCTCACGGACGAGAAGGCGGCCACCGCTACAGGGAGATCCACAGACTCCGCCGACGTTGCCGGTGCCCCCTCGCAAGCGGGAAACGAGGAGGGTGAATCATGAGCGGTTCCGATCTGTGGGCTCTGGCACCGCTGATCGTCCCGGCTCTGGCGGGCACGCTCGTGATGCTGCTGGGGGGCTTCCATGCCGACCGCCGTTTGCACCATGGCCTTGCGGTAGGCGGCCTGGCGGCCGCCCTGTTGTGTGTCGTAGTGGCGACTGGGTCGGAGCCTCACACCGTGACACCGCTGTTGATCATCGACAGCTACGCGCTCTTCTTTCTCGCCATCATCTACGCGGCGACGGGGATTCTTGCAATATTCGCACGTCCATATCTGGCCGTTCGCGAAAAGGACACCGATGCTTTCTACGCGCTTCTGCTTTTCGCGGCCACCGGAATGGGCGTGCTGGCGTGTAGCAACCACTTCGCGGCGTTGTTTCTCGGGCTCGAGACGCTCACCGTGTCGCTCTACGTCCTTATCGGCTATCTGCGTGAGGACTCGAGGTCGCTCGAGGCAGCGGCCAAGTATCTCGTGTTGGCAGCGTTGTCCTCGAGCTTTCTCTTGTTTGGCATCGCGCTCGTGTACGCCGCCACGGGTACGCTTCTGCTGACTCCAGCGTTTCGCGCAATTGTCACTCTCGCTCCTCAGCTCGGGCAGGAGGCGGAAGCTGCATGGGCATTGGCGGGAAGCATTTTCCTATTCGTCGGGTTTGCCTTTAAATTGGCGCTCGTGCCCTTCCACATGTGGTCACCCGACGTTTACCAGGGTGCACCTGCCCCCGTAACCGCCTTGATTGCCACTTGCTCGAAGGGTGCCATTCTCGCCGTTTTGTTGCGTGCAGTGGGTCCCGTGGGCCTTGCAGGAATGAGCGGGGCGACGGGAATTGCCGTCC